>NZ_CAXAON010000030.1:0-74596 GCF_963970495.1 Pseudomonas sp. EA_65y_Pfl2_P78
CCGTATGCCTATCTCAAAGATGTGCTGACGCGGTTGCCGACGCAACGGGCGAGTGAGATCGACCAACTGCTGCCGCATCAGTGGGTATCTGTCTGACTTACGCAACGTGAGTTGGGCAGACGCTTACGTTGAATCAGCTTGCTACTCATTAACAGTCGACTAGCGCGCTCAGCGCCGGGAGAATCCTTGAGCGCATCCGTCCAGACGCTTAATTCACGCTCCAGTTGCGGCAAACCCGATTGAATACGCTTGAGTTCCGCCTCTACCGTCTCCTTGTCACCAAACCGGGATACAAAGTCATCCGCCTGTCGATCAGACAGTTGCGCAAGGTATTGTTTGACTTGCGCTCGAAGGGTCGAGTCAACCACCTCGCGCGCATGCCAGAGGCCGCTGTCATTGTCGCGCACCAACTCCGGTCCCGAGGCATACCGTTCACGGGATAACCGGGCACGAACCGTTGCCTCGACCAGATCCATTGCGACAAGAACAGTGCCGCCCTCTGACAGATCGACGTAAGTTTGCTTGTTAAAAACCCTGATGCCTCTACTGTCGGCACCCGGAAGCATTACGCCTGCGTTGATCACGTAATTCTCCAGCAGCGGCGCGGCTGCCGGAGGACGGATGTCATCGGGAGCCATGTGTACAACGACGGCCGGCGCCGGGCGGATGGCATCAACGCTTGCATCCCCGGAAGAGCCGGCTCGCGGATGAGGATTATCGAGAGAAATACCCGAATTGGCGCCTCGGCGGCCCGATGGGCCGGGGAGCAAAGTGTCCGCCTGAACCGATCGGCTCGAGCTACCTGGAACATCCACGTGGGTACTGCCACCGCGAGGTGGTTTTACTGGCATGTTTTTCATCCTTGAAGAACTCGCCCTTGGCATTCGCTCAAGGGACGAAGGTTCCGGCATCCTGCCGGTTTGAAAGAGAAGCGCACGATAGCGCGCACTAGCGATGAAGAAGAGCGGAAAGGCAGACTTGTGTGGTAGGAAACGGCATCAATCAGCGTGGGAGTGAACCAGCAGGACGGTAAGCCTCGGCTTAGTTCGCGTGCAGTCGAATCTCCAGCCGCCAGCGGTCATCGAACTTGCTGCCGGCCCATTCTGCTTGCAGCGGCCGCGCCGCCAGTACTGTCAGCAGCAGCCCACCGTCACTTGCTCGCGTACGCCAATTCACATCTTTGCCATTGAGCTTGAGCTGACCTTTCTGCGCGCGGCCTTCGGCCTGAAACAACAACGCCACCGCACCATCGACGATCTCGCCGTGCAACTTGGGCTCGTTGTTGAACCACACCACCAGGCCATCGTCGGTGACGTCAACCTGCTGCAGCACGCTCGGATCCGGCGTGGTCAGGCGACCGATCATCAAACCGATCATCAAACCGACAATCGCCAGCGAACCGATCACCCGCGGGAATAGTTTCGAACGCGGGTCCGCTTGCGGCGTAGAATGCGCGTCATCTTTACCTTCGGAGCCGTGCATGTTTCACGTCATCCTTTTTCAACCAGAAATTCCGCCGAATACCGGCAACGTTATCAGGCTGTGCGCCAACAGCGGCTGCCACCTGCATTTGATCGAACCGCTGGGCTTCGAGATGGACGACAAGCGCTTGCGCCGGGCCGGTCTCGACTACCACGAATATGCCACGCTGCAACGTCACGCCGACCTTGCCAGTTGCCTGGAGAGCCTGGGCAATCCACGCTTGTTCGCGTTCACCACCAAGGGTTCGCGGCCATTCCATGATGCCGCGTTCGTCCCGGGCGATGCGTTCATCTTCGGCCCGGAAAGCCGTGGCCTGCCGCCAGAGGTACTCGACGCCCTGCCCACCGAACAACGCCTGCGCCTGCCTATGCGCGAAGGCTGCCGCAGCCTGAACCTGTCCAACACCGTGGCAGTGGCCGTGTACGAAGCCTGGCGCCAGAACGGTTTCAAATAACACCGCAAAACAAATGTGGGAGCGGGCTTGCTCGCGAAGGGGCCGTATCAGCTGACATCAATGTCGCCTGACACACCGCTTTCGCGAGCAAGCCCGCTCCCACAAGGGTGTTGCTTAACCGTTTACTGAACGGTCGGGGCCTCGCCGCTTTCCTGCATGCGCTGCAGCTCTTGCGCGTACAGGGCGTCGAAGTTCACCGGAGCCAGCATCAGTGCCGGGAACGAACCACGGGTCACCAGGCTGTCCAGGGTTTCACGGGCGTACGGGAACAGGATGTTCGGGCAGAACGCACCCAGGGTGTGGCTCATCGAAGCCGGGTCCAGGTTCTTGATCAGGAAGATACCGGCCTGTTGCACTTCAGCGATGAAGGCCACTTCGTCGCCGTTTTTCACGGTCACCGACAGGGTCAGCACGACTTCAAAAAAATCGCCTTCCAGCTCTTTCTGGCGAGTGTTCAGATCCAGACCGACGCTCGGATCCCACTGCTGGCGGAAGATCGCCGGGCTTTTCGGGGCTTCGAATGACAGGTCGCGTACGTAGATGCGCTGCAAGGAAAATTGCGGTGCGGTTTCTTCTTCGCTGGCTGCAGTGTTCTGTTGGTCAGTCATCTCAGATCCTTATCGATCTTGGGTCTTTAGGGAGTGCTGTACGTGGGTGCAGCCGTTCAGGCCTTGAGCAGCGCGTCGAGCTTGCCCGCGCGTTCCAGGGCATACAAATCGTCACAACCGCCAATGTGCTTGCTGCCGATCCAGATCTGCGGCACGGACGTGCGCCCGGCCTTCTGGGTCATTTCGGCGCGCACCTGCGGCTTGCCATCGACCTTGATCTCTTTGAAGTCCACACCTTTGTTCGCCAGCAGATACTTGGCTCGCGAGCAGTAAGGGCAGTAATCGCTGGAGTAGACGATGACTTCACTCATATCACTTCACCAGCGGCAGGTTGTCGCCTTTCCAGCTGGAGATCCCGCCGGACAGCTTCGCGGCAGTGAAGCCGGATTTCATCAGCTCGCGAGCGTGGGTGCCAGCGGTCTGGCCCAGTGCGTCGACCAGAATGATGGTTTTGGCCTTGTGTTTTTCCAGCTCGCCGATGCGAGCAACCAGCTTGTCCTGGGGAATGTTGATCGCGCCAACGATATGGCCAGCGGCGTAATCTTTCGCCGGACGGATGTCCACCACCACGCCTGCATCTTTATTGACCAGCGCGGTCAGCTCGCCGGTGCTCAGGCTTTTACCGCCGCCCTGCATCGTGTGCACCAGCAGCAGAGCCAGCAGTACGACGAAGATACCGACAAGAATGTAGTGGTTAGTGGCAAATTCAATCAGGTGAGCAACCATCGAAGGAGGTTCCAGGGCGTTAAAATGTCGGCCAGTATACACAGCCACTATGGTGGGCCAAACCCCGTCCGGCGGTGACGCCGTCGGAACTTCGCTTTAAACTCCAACTCCCTTTTCCATCTCCCCCTTCTTTATTAGCCACGAGTGGATTCCATGACTACCACGCCTAAACCTTTGGTTCTGATGATTCTCGACGGCTTCGGTCACAGTGACAGCCACGAATCCAATGCCGTTTATGCGGCGAAAAAGCCTGTACTCGATCACCTGTGGGCCACCGTGCCAAACGGTTTGATCTCGGGCAGCGGCATGGACGTCGGCCTGCCGGACGGCCAGATGGGCAACTCCGAAGTCGGCCACATGAACCTCGGCGCCGGTCGCGTGGTGTATCAGGACTTCACCCGAGTGACCAAATCGATCCGCGACGGCGAGTTCTTCGAGAACCCGACCCTCTGCGCCGCTGTGGATAAAGCCGTGGCCGCCGGCAAAGCCGTGCATTTCATGGGCCTGCTGTCCGATGGCGGCGTACACAGCCATCAGGATCACCTGATCGCCATGGCCGAACTGGCCTTCAAGCGCGGCGCCGAAAAAATCTACCTGCACGCCTTCCTCGACGGCCGCGACACCCCGCCAAAAAGCGCCGCTTCGTCGATCGAACTGCTCGATGCGACGTTCAAAGCGCTCGGCAAGGGACGCATCGCCAGCATCGTCGGCCGCTACTTCGCCATGGACCGTGACAACCGCTGGGATCGTGTATCCCAGGCCTACAACCTGATCGTCGACGGCCACAGCGAATTCAACGCCGCGACCGCTCAACAAGGCCTGGAAGCGGCTTATGCGCGCGGCGAGAGCGACGAATTCGTCAAAGCCACCACCATTGGCGAGCCGGTGAAGGTCGAAGACGGCGACGCGATGGTATTCATGAACTTCCGTGCCGACCGCGCCCGCGAGCTGACCCGCGTGTTCGTGGAAGACGATTTCAAGGAATTCGAACGCGCCCGCCAACCCGAACTGGCCGGTTTCGTGATGCTGACCCAGTACGCCGCGAGCATCCCGGCACCGTCGGCTTTTGCTCCCGGCAGCCTGGAAAACGTGCTGGGCGACTACCTGGCGAAAAACGGTAAAACCCAACTGCGCATCGCTGAAACCGAAAAATACGCGCACGTGACCTTCTTCTTCTCCGGCGGTCGCGAAGAACCGTTTCCCGGCGAAGAGCGCATCCTGATTCCGTCGCCGAAAGTCGCCACATATGACCTGCAGCCGGAAATGAGTGCGCCGCAAGTCACCGATCGCATCGTCGACGCCATCGAAAACCAGCGTTACGACGTGATCGTGGTCAACTACGCCAACGGCGACATGGTCGGCCACAGCGGCGTGTTCGACGCGGCGGTGAAGGCAGTTGAATGCCTGGACACCTGCGTCGGGCGCATCGTCGAAGCGCTGGAAAAGGTCGGCGGCGAAGCATTGATCACTGCCGACCACGGCAACTGCGAAAAAATGTCCGACGAAGAAACCCACCAGGCACACACCGCGCACACCACCGAGCCGGTGCCGTTCATTTATGTCGGCAAGCGCGACCTCAAGGTCCGTGAAGGCGGCGTGCTGGCGGACGTAGCGCCGACCATGCTGAAACTGCTGGGCCTGGAAAAACCGGCTGAAATGACCGGTACTTCGATTCTGGTCTGACCCTCAACAACAAAACACCGCAAACCCCTGTGGGAGCGGGCAAGCCCGCTCCCACATTGGTTTTGCGCTATTTTCAATAGCGAATCGGCTCCAGTTATCACACAGCCCCAATTGGGCGTTTTTTTTGCAGCGTCGGGCGGGCATACTAGGCCGTCCCTTACCCTGGTACCGCCCGCCCCTATGCTTCGCGTCCTGATCGCCCTTGCTCTGACATGCCTGCTCCAAACGGCCTTCGCTGACGAGCGCGCGCAAACCCAACAGCAACTGGACGCCACGCGCCAGGACATTGCCGAGCTGAAAAAGCTGCTGGGCAAGCTCCAGGAAGAAAAATCCGGCGTTCAGAAAGAGCTCAAGGGCACCGAAACCGAGATGGGCAAGCTGCAGAAGCAGGTCGATGCCCTGCAAAAGGAACTGCGCAAGAGCGAATCCGAGCTGCAGCGGCTCGATGAGGAGAAAAAAAAACTCCAGAGCGCGCGCACTGAACAGCAGCGACTGATCGCGATCCAGGCCCGAGCGGCCTACCAGAACGGTCGCCAGGAATACCTCAAACTGCTGCTCAACCAGCAGAATCCCGAGAAATTCGCCCGTACCCTCACCTATTACGATTATCTGAGCCAGGCCCGCCTGGAGCAGTTGAAGAACTTCAACGAAACCCTGCGCCAACTGGCCAGTGTCGAAAAAGACATCGCCATGCAACAAGCGCAGTTGCTGGTACAGAAAAGCAGCCTGGACACCCAGCGCGAAGCGCTGGAAAAAGTCCGCAAGGAGCGCCAGCAAGTCCTCGCCAAACTCAACGACGACGTGAAAGCACGCGATCAGAAACTCGCCGCTCGCGAGCAAGATCAGGCAGACCTGTCTAAAGTCCTTAAAACCATTGAAGAAACCTTGGCCCGCCAGGCCCGTGAGGCAGAAGAGGCGCGACAAAAAGCGCTGATCGCCCAGCAGGAAGCGGAAAAAAAGCGTTTGCGTGAGGCGCAAGCTGAAAACAGCGATGCCCCACGCAAACCCGCCAGATCATCCTCCGGCCCTTTGGTGTCCAGCCGCGGCGAGACCTTTGGTGGCCCTTTTGCTGCAACCCGGGGAAAACTTCCTTGGCCGGTTGATGGTCGACTACTGGCGCGCTTCGGTGAAAGCCGTGGCGATGATGCCCGCACCAAATGGGACGGCGTGATGATCAGCGCCTCCGCCGGCAGCCAGGTGCATGCCGTACATGGCGGGCGCGTGGTGTTCGCCGACTGGTTGCGCGGTGCCGGGCTGCTGGTGATCCTCGATCATGGCAACGGGTATCTGAGTCTTTACGGTCACAACCAGACGCTGCTCAAGTCGGCCGGCGACGTGGTAAAAGCCGGTGAGTCCATCTCCACTGTGGGTAACAGTGGCGGCCAGGACACACCCGCACTGTATTTCGCAATTCGTCAGCAGGGTCACCCGAGTGATCCGGCGCAATGGTGCCGCGCGCAAGGATAGGCGTTGAGTCACCAACTTTAGGAGTTCGTTCGACATGCTGCATTTGTCCCGTCTTACCTCGCTGGCCCTGACGATCGCCCTGGTGATCGGCGCGCCTCTGGCGTTCGCCGCTCAGCCGGCCCCGGTCGTCGCTCCGGCAGGCACTGCCGCGACCTCCAAGGCACCGCTGCCGCTGGAAGAGTTGCGCACCTTTGCCGAGGTCATGGACCGGATCAAAGCTGCTTATGTCGAGCCGGTGGACGACAAGACGCTGCTGGAAAACGCCATCAAGGGCATGCTCAGCAATCTTGATCCGCACTCCGCCTATCTGGGTCCTGAAGACTTTACGGAATTGCAGGAAAGCACCAGCGGCGAGTTCGGCGGTCTGGGTATCGAAGTCGGTTCCGAAGACGGTTTCATCAAAGTCGTCTCGCCTATCGACGACACGCCCGCCTCGAAGGCCGGTATCAAGGCCGGTGACTTCATCGTCAAGATCAACGGCCAGCCGACTCGCGGCCAGACCATGACCGAAGCCGTGGACAAGATGCGCGGCAAGATCGGCCAGAAAATCACCCTGACCCTGGTGCGCGACGGCGGGACGCCGTTCGACGTGACCCTGGCGCGCGCGGTGATTCAAGTGAAGAGCGTCAAGGCACAGTTGCTGGAATCGGGCTACGGCTACATTCGCATCACCCAATTCCAGGTCAAGACCGGCGAAGAGGTTTCCAAGGCCCTGATCAAGATGCGCAAGGACAATGGCAAGAAGCTCAGCGGCATCGTTCTTGACCTGCGTAACAACCCCGGTGGCGTGCTGCAGGCGGCGGTGGAAGTGGTCGACCACTTCATCACCAAAGGCCTGATCGTCTACACCAAAGGCCGGATCGCCAACTCCGAACTGCGCTTCTCCGCCACTGGCAAGGACGAAAGCGAAGCGGTGCCGATGGTCGTTTTGATCAACGGTGGCAGCGCCTCGGCCTCGGAAATCGTCGCCGGCGCCCTGCAGGATCAGAAACGCGCCGTGATCATGGGCACCACCAGTTTCGGCAAAGGCTCGGTACAGACCGTGCTGCCGCTGAACAACGATCGCGCGCTGAAGATCACCACCGCCCTGTACTACACGCCGAACGGCCGCTCGATCCAGGCTCAGGGCATCGTCCCGGACATCGAAGTGCGCAAGGCGAAGATCACCAATGAGGCGGATGGCGATTACTTCAAGGAAGCCGATCTGCAAGGCCACTTGAGCAACGGTAATGGCGGCGCCGACAAACCGACCAAATCCGGCACCAAGGCCAAGGCCATGCCGCAGGATGACGATTACCAGTTGGCCCAGGCCCTGAGCCTGCTCAAAGGCCTGAGCATTACGTCCGGCCGTTGAGGATGTCTTTGCGTTTCGTCTTCGTCCTGTTGTGCTGTCTGGCGGGTGCTGTGCAAGCAGAACCCGCCAGCCCCACGCCTCACAAAGCCTACCTGACACTGATCATCGACGATCTGGGGCAAAACCTGCCTCGGGATCGCCGTGTGCTTGCGCTACCCGGCCCGGTGACCACGGCGATCATGCCCGACACGCCGCATGCCACCGAGTTTGCCCGCGAAGCCCATCGCGCCGGCAAGATCGTTATCCTGCACATGCCCATGGATCCGGCGACCGGCCCCTACGCCTGGCTTCCGGAACTGCCTATCGAAGCGCTTGAGAAGCGCCTGAACGCCGCCTTCAAAAAGGTCCCTTACGCGGTCGGCATCAATAACCACATGGGTAGCCGCATGACGTCCCAACCGGCGGCGATGGCGTGGTTGATGGGCGAGTTGCAGCGCCGGCACAAATTCTTCGTCGACAGTCGCACCAGCGCGCAGACAGTGGCCGCACAACAAGCACAGAAGATTGATCTGGCGAGTGTTTCGCGGGATGTATTCCTCGATGACGAACGCACTGAAGCGGCGATCTTCACGCAGTTGCAGACTGCGATCACCCTGGCCCGCAAGCAGGGCTCGGCCGTCATGATCGGCCACCCTTATCCACAGACCCTCGCTGTGCTGGAGCGCGAGCTGCCCAAACTCGCAGCTCAGGGCATCGAGTGGATCGACATCAAGCAGATGATCAGTGTGCGCAGTAACCGCGCCATGGTCGGCCATGGCAAAGACGGCATTTATCGGTAACACCCTGATACGTTGCTCAATACATAGTTACCGCCAGACACTTGACCCAATTCCCGATAGTGAGACCTGCAACAGGTCGCGACTCCGCTGAGTCGCCTTTCTACTTTCAGGATTGACTATGACGACCCACGAACCAATCCCCTCGCCCGCAGGGCAGGTTGACTCCATAAAGATCGATAACCTTCTGATCAACTTCACGACGGAGTTTCTCCGTGTCTGGGATACCGCCGGTTTGCGTACAAAACCGGCCGCGTTCTGGCACCCCACTCCGGCACCCGATCTACTGCCAGGCTATTTCCCCTTGGGCGATGTCGCCGCTGCCGGCCATGGCAACATCAACGGAAAAAGAGTGGTGGTTGTGGCTCGCGAAGCTGACACACCCAGCGCTGACCCCACCAAAGGCAAGGCACTGCGCCGCCCCGACGATTTCGAGTTGATCTGGAAAGATGCAGGTTCAAGATCGAAGAAAGACCTCTCGATTTGGCGACCGATCCCCCCCGAAGGCTACGTGGCGCTGGGTTCGGTCTGTTCAAACGACCACGAAAAACCTTCGTTCAACGCTGTTCGTTGTGTCCGCGCCGACCTGGTGATCGCGTCAGCGACCAGCGAACTGGCATGGAACGACAAGGGGAGCGGTGCACGACAAAGCATCAGCGCCTGGCATGCCGTTCCGCCAACCGCCGCAACAGGTGAAATCCACCTGGCCCCCGGCACCTTTGTGGGATTTTCCGGTTACTCAAAACCCGAGAATTTCCTCGTCTACTCGCTACGCATGCAGATCCCGATCAAGGTCAATCCGAAGCCTGTGGCGCCGCTGCTTTGCGGGGAAGTACCGACCCTGCCGGAGGCACCGGATCAGCCTACATACATCGCCGAACTTCCGTGGTTCACGATAAAAGACCCATTGCTGTCGCCACTCGAGCAGCTAAGCAGATCGCCTTTGTATCTTCTGGAGCGCACGGATCAGTATTTGCTCGTCGGCCATGCCCACAACGCCGAAAACGAGAGCAGAACGTTCAGGTGGGTAGCGCCTCGTGCGCAGCGAGCGGGAAGCCTGCGGTCATTCACCTACAACACCTCTGTCGAATTTGGTGCTCAATGGCAAACCAACTTGCCCAACCCGTTCCTGTTTTCGGCAAGGCTGAACCATGATTTCACCCAGTGCGAAATACACTCGAACGAATGGCTCAACGCAGCCGCCATTGACGTTGTAGCGGTTGTGGACAAACAAAAGTCCGTGGCGATTTACCTGATTCAGAGCGATTACAGACTGCTGCGTACCGATGGCACACCGGTGACCAGTGGTTTCAGTTACACCGATGGCAACAGCTTGCACATCAGCCAGTACGTACCTGAAAAGCCTGAAGTCATTGTCGTTCCCGAGCAGGAACCAGAAGCGCAAATGCCCCTGGACACTCAGGCAACAAACGACGAACCCGCCGCCCTGTTACCCGAGCCAGAATTGCCGACGGCTACAGATACCGCGCCATGATGTCGTCCACCACGCCTTCTTTGCGCAGTTGGTCCAGTGCGGCCTGAAGCCTGGCAACGACTTCGTCCGAGACATCTTTGTTCAATGCCAGATACAACTGCGCACTGTTGAAGCGCAGCACGGTCTTGAGTCCGCTCACACCATCCTGCCGCGCCAGATAACGCCCGGCAGGATCACCCGTTGCCCACAGGTCGATCTGGCCGCTGACCAGTTTCTTGGCGTTGTCCTGATCGCGCAGTACGACCACCGGCTTCAAGCCTTGTTTGGTCAGCGTCTCGGCAATCGCATCGCCCTTATAGGCGCCGATCTTGTACTTGCGTGCGTCATTGAGCGTTTCGAGGGTGATCTTGCTGTCAGCCTTGGCCAACAGGATCCAGTCGTCAGGGCCGATCGGGCCGACCCACTTAAAGAGCCTCTCGCGATCCGGCAGTCGCGCCATCACGAAGGCACCGTAACCGGGATTTTCCAGCGCCAGCTTGTACACTCGCTCCCAAGGGAAGCGCAGGGTCAGGCTGTAAGTAATGCCGGCACGCTGGAACATCTCGCGCACGATATCGGTAGCGATACCGTTGATGTTCTCGCCCTGGGCGAAGTTCTTGCCGTTCTTCGCCATGTTGTACGGCGGGAAGTTTTCGGTGAGAAGCACCAGATCGGTATCAGGACTGGTTTCGGCCCGGGCCGGGCTGAGCAACAACACAGAGGCACTGGCGAGAACAAGAAGCAGGCGTTTGATCATGTCGGGCTACCGGAATCCATGGCGTGCCCAAGAGTGCCTTGGGTACGCCATGGTGTCCACTGGCCTGTACCGATTTTGGCGCTTAGCGCATCACGATGGCGCGATGAGCCATATACGCCTTGGCTTCCTGCACGGTGTATTCGCCGAAGTGGAAAATACTCGCCGCCAGCACCGCGCTGGCGTGGCCTTCAATAATGCCGTCGGCCAGATGCTGCAGGTTGCCGACGCCGCCGGAAGCGATCACCGGAATACCCAGTGCATCGCTGATGGCACGGGTCACGCCGAGGTCAAAGCCGTTTTTCATGCCGTCCTGATCCATGCTGGTCAGCAGGATCTCGCCGGCACCCAGGCCTTCCATTTTCTTCGCCCACTCGACCGCGTCGAGACCGGTCGGCTTGCGACCGCCGTGGGTGAAGATCTCCCAGCGCGGGGTTTCACCCGGGCCAGAAACCTTCTTGGCGTCAATGGCGACGACGATGCACTGCGAGCCGAAATGCTGCGCGGCTTCGCCGACGAACTCCGGGTTGAACACCGCCGCGGTATTGATCGACACCTTGTCGGCACCGGCGTTGAGCAGGTTGCGGATGTCCTGCACGGTACGCACGCCACCGCCGACGGTCAGCGGGATGAACACCTGGCTGGCCATGCGTTCGACGGTATGCAGCGTGGTGTCGCGACCATCGACGCTGGCGGTGATGTCGAGAAAGGTAATCTCGTCGGCACCCTGCTCGTCATAGCGACGGGCAATTTCCACCGGGTCACCGGCATCGCGGATGTTTTCGAACTTCACACCTTTGACGACCCGGCCGTTGTCCACGTCCAGGCAAGGGATGATGCGTTTGGCCAGCGCCATGGTCAGTCCTCAGCCTTGGTACGAATCGCAGAAAGCTTGCGCTTGGGCGACGTCGAGGGTGCCTTCGTAGATCGCCCGGCCAGTGATGGCGCCGATGATGCCTGGCGCCTTGGCGTCGAGCAGCGACTTGATGTCACCCAGATTGTGAATGCCGCCGGACGCGATCACCGGGATCTTGGTAGCGGCAGCCAGCGCAGCGGTAAACGGTACGTTGCAGCCCTGCATCATGCCGTCTTTGGCGATGTCGGTATAAACGATCGAGGACACGCCGTCGGCTTCAAACTGCTTGGCCAGATCGATGACCTGGACGGTGCTGATTTCAGCCCAGCCATCGGTGGCAACAAAACCGTCTTTGGCGTCCAGACCAACGATGATCTTGCCCGGGAACGCTCGGCAGGCTTGAGCGACGAACGCCGGATCTTTAACGGCTTTGGTGCCGATGATCACGTAGCTCACGCCCGCCTTGACGTAGTGTTCGATGGTTTCCAGCGAACGGATGCCGCCACCGATCTGGATCGGCAGGTTCGGGTAGCGCTTGGCGATGGCGGTGACCACTTCGCCATTGACTGGCTGGCCTTCGAACGCGCCATTGAGATCGACCAGATGCAGACGACGGCAACCGCCCTCCACCCACTTGGCAGCCATGCTCACCGGGTCATCGGAGAACACTGTGGAATCTTCCATGCGGCCCTGGCGCAGACGTACGCAGGCACCGTCTTTAAGATCGATAGCGGGAATAATCAGCATCTGGCAAACCTTCAAATTTGAATGTTCAGCTTGGCTCGGAAATCAGTTTTTCTCGAGCGCCCACAGGTCGCTTTCGATGCTTTCAAACCGCTCTTTGAGGTGGGTCTGCACATCGAAAATCGCCCTGTTGTAATAATGCGGAGCGATTTCGCGGGTAAACAGCTCAAGAATCTCCGCCGCTTCGAATGACCCGAGGTCAAGTTCGAAACGATCCTCCATGAACCGCTTGATCTTGTGACTGGCCTCGCTCTCCTGCTCGGGAGTGAGGGTCAGGATCGGCGGCCTGGATTTCTTGACGGCCATTTACCAGCGACCATCCCACGCGGCGAAGTTCTGCAGCAATTGCAGGCCATGGGTATGGCTCTTCTCCGGGTGGAACTGCACAGCGAAACGCGAGCCATCGGCCAGCGCCGCAGCGAAATCAACGCCGTAATGACCGCCACCGACCACCTGCCGCGCATTGGCGGCGGCGATGTAGTAGCTGTGCACGAAGTAGAAACGCGCCATGTCCGGAATGTCATGCCACAGCGGGTGGCTGACCTTCTGCTTCACTTCGTTCCAGCCCATGTGCGGGACTTTCAGGTGTTCGCCGTCTTCGTGCAGGTCTTTGCCGAAGAACTTCACCGCCCCCGGAAACAGGCCGATGCAGTCGACGCCGTCGTTCTCTTCGCTGGTGTCGAGCAAGGCTTGCATGCCGACACAGATACCGAGGAACGGACGATCCTGACTGACTTCACGCACCAGCGAGTCGAACCCCAGACGACGGATCTCCGCCATGCAATCGCGAATCGCGCCGACGCCGGGGAACACCACGCGGTCGGCTTCGCGGATCACATCCGCATCGCTGGTGATCAGCACTTTGCCGGCACCGACGTGCTCAAGGGCCTTGGCCACCGAGTGCAGGTTACCCATGCCGTAATCGATCACTGCAACCGTCTGCATTACAGAACGCCTTTGGTCGATGGCATCTGCCCGGCCATGCGTTCATCCAGCTCGACGGCCATGCGCAGCGCGCGGCCGAAAGCCTTGAACACGGTTTCGATCTGGTGGTGAGTGTTGGTGCCACGCAGGTTGTCGATGTGCACACTGACCAATGCGTGATTGACGAAACCCTGGAAGAACTCCTGAAACAGGTCAACGTCGAAGCCGCCGACGGTGGCGCGGGTGTATGGCACATGCATCTGCAAGCCTGGACGGCCGGAGAAGTCGATCACCACACGCGACAGCGCTTCATCGAGCGGCACGTAGGCATGGCCGTAACGACGGATGCCTTTTTTGTCGCCGATGGCTTTGGCGAAGGCCTGGCCGAGGGTGATACCGACGTCTTCCACCGTATGGTGGTCGTCGATATGCAGATCGCCCTTGCATTCGATATCCAGGTCGATCAACCCGTGACGGGCGATCTGATCCAGCATGTGCTCAAGAAAAGGAACACCGATATCAAATCGGGCCTTTCCGGTGCCATCAAGGTTGATCGAGGCTTTGATCTGGGTTTCCAGAGTGTCGCGCTCGACAGACGCCTTACGTTCGGCCATCACCAGCTCCGCAAAATCATTGGGCGAAAAAGGCAGCCATTATAGGGGCGCGGGGCCGAAACAGAAACACGAGACGCAATATGGCTGACGGATAGAACCCCCGGCTGTCGCGGGTAGACATGTCCATACAAGCCATTACAGGCACCCCAAAACAACTGTGGGAGCGGGCTTGCTCGCGAAAGCGCTGGATCAGCCGACATTGATGTCGACGGACAGAACGCCTTCGCGAGCAAACCCGCTCCCACAGAAGTAAGTGCTGGCCTGAGAGATCTCAGGCCATTGACTCAGTGAAACAGTACCGCTGTCTTCTGCAGGGTCACCCACACACCCCACGCCAACGGAATACCTACCGCCAGCCACGCAGCAATCGCCAGCGGCTTGCTGCCCGGGGCGGCCTTCCACTCCAGAACGGTGGTCCCATCAGCACCTTTGTCGTGACCCAGCGCCTGTTCGGCAGCCAGTTCGGCGTCGGACATGAAGTACTTGTCGGCCACCGGGCGCACCATCAGATTGCACAGGAAGCCCAAGACCAACAGGCCTGCGAGGATGTACAGGGTAATGTCGTAAGCGGCCGCGCGTTCAACGCCGATGCTCAACTGATACTCACGCAGGTAGTTCACCAGCACCGGGCCGAGTACACCGGCCGCAGCCCAGGCAGTCAGCAGACGACCGTGGATCGCACCGACCATTTGCGTGCCGAACAGGTCGGCCAGATACGCGGGGACGGTCGCGAAACCACCGCCGTACATCGACAGAATGATGCAGAACGCCGCCACGAACAGCGCAACGTTGCCCAGGTGGCCGAGGTTGGGGATCAGCGCGTACAGCGCAAAACCGAGGGCGAAGAACACGAAGTAAGTGTTCTTGCGACCCAGGTAGTCCGAGAACGAAGCCCAGAAGAACCGTCCGCCGATGTTGAACAGGCTCAGCAGACCGGTGAAACCGGCAGCAATGGCGGCAATCGAAGCCAGTTGCCCGGCGTCCAGTTGACCAAACGGCACGTCAACACCCAGCAACTTGCCGCCGAACACTTCCTGCAGCAGTGGCGAAGCCATGCCGAGAATGCCGATACCGGCCGACACGTTCAGGCACAGCACCAGCCACACCAAACGGAATTGCGGGGTTTTCCACGCCACATTCACATGTACGTGACGGTGGGTGATCATCGAGTTGGAGGCTTTTTTCGCCGGAGCGGTCCAGCCTTCAGGCTTCCAGCCGGTTGGCGGTACGCGGTAGGCCAGGGCGCCACCGATCATGAACACGAAGTAGATCGCTGCCATGACCGCAAAGCTTTGCCACACACCGACACTTTCAGGCGAGGCGAAGTGACTCATCAGTGCCGTTGCCAACGGTGCACCCACCATCGCGCCACCACCGAAACCCATGATCGCCATGCCAGTCGCCATGCCGCGCTTGTCCGGGAACCACTTGATCAGGGTCGACACTGGCGAGATATAGCCCAGACCCAGGCCGATACCACCGATCACACCGGAGCCGATCCACATCAGCCAGATCTGGTGGGTATAGATACCCAGCGCCGAAATCAGCAGACCGCCGCACCAGCACAACGCCGATACAACACCCGCCTTGCGCGGCCCGGCGTGTTCAAGCCAGCCACCCCAGATCGCTGCCGAGCAGCCGAGGAAGATGAAGAACAGGGTGTAGATCCAGCCGAGCATCGAGATCGGCCAGTCGCATTGCGAGGAAAAAACTTGTGCGATGAAGCTCATGTCCGGCGCGCAAGCCACCGGAGCGGTAATGCCCAGCGCCTTGGACAGCGGCAACCAGAACACCGAAAAGCCGTAGGCCATGCCGATGCACAGGTGGATGGCCAAGGCGGCCGGTGGCACCAGCCAGCGGTTGAAACCGGGCTTGGCGATGATGCGCTCCTTGGACAGGAACGCGGGCTGGTCGGCTTTGAAGCCGTCCGCCGTTATGCTCGTGCTCATTGTGTATCCCCCAATTATTAGAATGGTTCGCCAGCCACTGCTCACCCTCGGCCTTATGCACGCAGGCACGACCGTTTTTTAAGGTGAAGCTCCCTGAAGGCGCGACGTTAAGTCGCAGAAGGACGGACGAACGCGCGAAGGTTACCATTTGCAGATGACAGAAAAACCAAACTGATATCACCTTTTTTCAGTTGTCTGATCTCTTGCACAAAGCATTTCTTGCCGATAACGCCATGCCGGTCATCCTTCAAACCCTTGAAAACGTCCGTTATCAGGATCAGCAGGACTTGCAGAAAACCTGCCGCGATGTTCCCGAATCGCTGTTTGCGCCGTTTTCCGGAGGAGTTCATCTGATCGAAAGCGCCTTGGCTGGGGGTTCATTTATTGCCGGACGTTTCAATCACCGCTTACTCGGCACGGGACGCCTGCAAAGGCACGGCAGCGTCTGGTATCTGTTCCATTTGTGCGTGCGAAAAGTTACCCCACGCCGTGGCGTCGCTGAACGATGGGTGAACCAAGCGCAGAAAATGGCGTCGCAAGCGGAGGCCGGACTGCGCCTGCCGGCACCCGCCGGACATCTTCAAACTCAGGCCACCGCCGCCACGTTGCCTGTGCCGCTGGAGGTGCTGGCAACATAGCTTCACACCGAACCGGGCAGATGCGGCGCTATACTCCCCGGCTAAATTACGAATTCGACTAACTACAAGGACTCGCCCATGAAAGCGTTCGGCAAAATCCTGGGTCTGGTACTTCTCGGGCTGTTGCTGATCATTGTGGCGGCAGGTTTTGCCCTGACCCACCTCTTTGATCCCAATGACTACAAAGACGAGATCCGCCAGATAGCCCGCGACAAGGCCCACATCGAGTTGACGCTCAATGGCGATATCGGCTGGAGCCTGTTCCCGTGGCTCGGGCTGGAATTGCACGACGCCAGCGTTGCGACCCTGATCAAGCCTGCCGAACCGTTTGCTGACCTGCAGATGCTCGGCCTGTCCGTGCGCGTGCTGCCGCTGCTGCGCCGCGAAGTGCAGATGAGCGACGTGCGCGTCGAAGGCCTCAACCTGCGCTTGAACCGCGACAAGAACGGCCACGGCAACTGGGAAGACATCGGCAAGCTGCCGACAGCCGCCGCACCGGCGGGCAGCCCGCCGCCTGCCAGCGAACCCGCTGCCGAGACAACCGCCAAAGCGGAAAAACCACCGCAGCCGATCCGGCTCGACATCGACAGTCTGACCGTCAACAACGCCCGCGTTGAGTACAACGACGAGCAGACCGGCAAGCAGTTCAGCGCCGAAAGCATCCAGTTGAGCACCGGCGCGGTGCACGATTCGACCAATATTCCGCTGAAGGCCACCGCATTTCTCAGCACCAATCAGCCAATGCTGCGGGTACGCACCGAACTCAATGGTGAACTGCGCATTGAGCGCGCGCTGCAACGCTACAAGTTCGAAGACTTGAAGCTCTCCGGTGAACTGACCGGCGATCCGCTGCAAGGCAAAGCCATGACCTTCTCCGCTCAGGGCCAGATGTTGCTCGATAAAGCAGCAAACGTCGCCGAATGGACCGGGATCAAAATCTCCGCCAACCAGTTGCGCGCCTTGGGCGAACTGAAAGCCAACAACCTCGACAAGACCCCACAGATCACTGGCGGCCTCTCGATCGCCCAGTTCGATCTAGCAAAATTCGTCGACAGCATCGGCCAGATCCTGCCAGCCATGGCTGAAGGCAGCCTGAGCAAGGTCGAACTGGTCAGCCGCGTGTCCGCTACGCCAACCAGCGTCGCGTTCGACAACATCAACCTGAAACTCGACGACAGCAGCTTCAGCGGCCGAATCGCCGTCGACGACTTTGCCAAGCAATCGCTGCGGGCGACGCTCAAGGCTGACACCTTCAACGTTGACCGCTACCTGCCGCCGAAATCGGCTCAGGCCACAAGCGCCACGCAAGTGCGTCAGGCTGAAGTCGCCAGTACCGAAGCCAATGCCGTGGCCGGCGCCGGCACGACGCCACTGCCGGACAAACCGAGCAAAAGCGCCTGGAGCACCGAGCGCCTGCTGCCGGTGGAACGTCTGGCCAAGCTCGACGTGGATGCCGACCTGACCTTCGGCCAACTGACGCTCGACAAACTGCCCATCCAGAACGCTTCGCTCAAGGCCAACGGCCAGGGTGGCCTGCTGACCCTGACCAATCTGAGCGGCGAACTGTACAACGGCACTTTCGAAGCCAAAGGCACACTCGACGTCCGTCCGAGCGCACCCGTGCTGAACATGCAGACCAAAATCAACCGTGTGCCGGTGGAAAAAATCCTTGAGAGCCAAGGCAAGAACCCGCCGGTCAAAGGTCTGGTAACCCTCAACAGCAACGTCACTGGCAGCGGCAACAGCCAGCAGGCACTGATTGACTCACTCAACGGCAACGCCAGTTTCGTGATCAACAACGGCGTGCTGCTCAACGCCAACCTTGAACAGCAACTGTGCAAAGGCATCGCCACCCTCAACCGCAAAACCCTCAGCGGCGAGCCAAGGGGCAAGGACACACCGTTCCAGGAACTCAAAGGCAACCTGACGTTGCGCAACGGCATCGCCAGCAACCCCGACCTGAAAGTGCGCATCCCCGGCTTGACCGTCAACGGCGACGGCGACATCGACCTGCGCGTGCTGGGCATGGATTATCGCGTTGGCATCATCGTCGAGGGCGACACCAGCGCTATGCCCGACCCGGCCTGTCAGGTGGGTGACAAATTCGTCGGTATCGAGTGGCCGCTGCGCTGCCGTGGCCCTCTGGAACTGGGCGCCAAGGCTTGTCGCATCGACAACGAACGACTCGGCCAGGTCGCGACCAAACTGGCCGGCGACAAGCTCAGCGAAAAAATCGAAGAGAAACTGGGCGACAAGGTCAGTCCGGAATTGAAAAACGCATTGAAGGGGCTGTTCAAGCGATGAAAGCGGAGCAGTTTTCCACGGCGGTGCTGGATTGGTTCGACCGCCACGGCCGCCACGATCTGCCCTGGCAGCAAGACATCAACCCGTATCGGGTGTGGGTGTCGGAGATCATGCTGCAGCAGACGCAGGTCAGCACCGTGCTCAATTACTTCGACCGTTTCATGGCCGCGCTGCCGACCGTCGAAGCCCTGGCCGAAGCGCCGGAAGACGAAGTGCTGCACCTGTGGACGGGCCTGGGTTACTACACCCGCGCGCGCAATTTGCAGAAGACCGCAAAAATCGTCGTCAGCCAGTACGGTGGCGAGTTTCCGCGTGATGTCGAAAAGCTCACGGATTTGCCGGGCATCGGTCTGTCCACGGCTGGCGCCATCGCCAGCATCAGCATGGGCCTGCGCGCGCCGATCCTCGACGGCAACGTCAAACGCGTGCTGGCGCGTTTTACCGCGCAAGAGGGTTATCCGGGCGAGCCGAAGGTCGCCAAACAGCTGTGGGCCAACGCAGAGCGCTTTACGCCGCACGATCGGGTCAACGCCTACACTCAGGCGATGATGGATCTCGGTGCGACGCTATGCACGCGCAGCAAGCCGAGTTGCCTGCTGTGCCCGCTGGAACGTGGCTGCGAGGCGCACATGCTGGGTCTGGAAACTCGCTACCCGATTCCCAAGCCACGCAAATCCATCCCGCAGAAACGCACGCTGATGCCGATGCTCGCCAATGGCGACGGTGCGATTCTGCTTTATCGCCGCCCGTCCACAGGCTTGTGGGGCGGTTTGTGGAGCCTGCCGGAACTCGATAACCTCGACGACCTGCAACATCTGGCCGATCAACACTCACTGGCGCTGGGCGAGCAACAAGCATTGCCCGATCTTGTCCACACGTTCAGCCACTTCCAGTTATCCATCGAACCCTGGCTGGTTCAGGTGCAGGAGGCCAGCCATCACGTGGCCGAGGCCGACTGGCTCTGGTATAACCTCGCCACCCCGCCGCGCCTGGGCCTCGCCGCCCCGGTCAAAACCTTGCTCGAACGCGCGGCCGCCGTATTGAATACAGGAGAGTCGCCATGACCCGCACCGTAATGTGCCGCAAGTACAAAAAAGAATTACCCGCTCAGGAGCGCCCTCCGTTCCCGGGCGCCAAAGGTCAGGATATTTTTGACCACGTCTCGGCCAAGGCCTGGGACGACTGGCAAAAACACCAAACCCTGCTGATCAACGAAAAACGCCTGAACATGATGAACGCCGAAGACCGCAAATATCTTCAGGGCGAAATGGACAAGTACTTCTCCGGCGAGGAATACGCCCAAGCCGAAGGCTACGTTCCGCCAGCCGAGTAACCCCGCAAAATCGGGGGGCGGGTCGTAAGCAACGGAATTAATTTAAGAAATTTTAAAAAAGTCGTTGACGAGAATCCGAAAAACCCTTTTAATGCGCCCCGTTGCCCAGATAGCTCAGTCGGTAGAGCAGGGGATTGAAAATCCCCGTGTCGGCGGTTCGATTCCGTCTCTGGGCACCAAATACCGAAAACCCTGAATCGCAAGATTCAGGGTTTTTTTATGCCTGCGATTTGATGAGGACTGTTATCGACCTCTGGATTCGCGATAACTTGCCCCCCCTTACGGAAGAGGGTCGCCCCGTCGATGAACCAGAAACGAACCCGCATACCCCTGCCACATCCGCCGCCGTATCGCCCAAGCCGCGCAACTTACTGGCTGACAGTGTTCGTTGCCGTGATGATTGCTTTCGCCATCGGCGCATCGATCTACATGCTGATCGACAGCTGGGTCACTGGCTCCATCACCACCAACAATCGCGGCCCGCGCAGCACCTACACCCTGGCCCTGCAACCTCGGCGGTTTTGGTTCGAGTTCGTTTGGCAAAGCATCGGTACTGTATTTCTGCTGGTTATCGGGGTGTTCGGGCTGTGGGTTTATCGCAAAGTGCAGGAGCCTGTGGAAAAACCCAAAGGCAAGCGCCAACGCTAAGCACAGGTCGCATTCAAAGAGTGTTGACGTAATCGACCGGCAGCAAGACCGTGTCCAAAGCAGCGTCTACCGGCAGAGATACGACTGTAATCAGCGGGCAGACGATCATGAAGTAGCAGATGACAGCATGTGGCATGCCGTCCCCTCCTCTCACGCCAAGCAAGTGCAAGTTGCCATCGACGCCTTTGTAGTAAGGCTCTGCAGAGTCACCGTTCAATCGCCCGATCATCGTTCCACAACCGGCCAACATCAAAACCAGACTGGCTACTGAGCCAATACGCAAAATCCCTTTCAAACCAGCGCTCCCTTACGTCACAAAACATGAGGCGCGGGATTGTACCTGCGTCCATTCCATGCGAATGGATTATCGCTACGGCACGGTTGCGTGCCATCGAACGTCTGCTCGACTACTTCAGCAACGCGCCAAAAACACACTTGCGCATCGAGCCGCAGGACATCGGCGAACAACAAGTCGGACATTTCGCCTTTTTTCGCAGCGCATACCAAGCCACACTATGGCCCATCGCTCTGACCTGGCTGCATACCGGCGAACTGGCCCCCGACACACCCGGACGGCACCTGCCGCGCAGCTGAGCCCCTCCAACGCACGATGGAACACATCATGGCCTCCGCCAACAAGCAGCAAAAACGCGCCGCCCGGGCCAAGACCAAGGCCAAGCAGAACCGCACCAAACGCGCCGAGGCGCCGGTCGAACTGGATCCGAACGATGACCGCATTGATTTCGAATCAGTGGACCTGACCGAGCTGTTCAAGAAAATGATCGACGCCGAGAAGATCAGCCAGCAAGCCCTGTGCGCCGCGTTCCTCGAAGACCCGCTGCTGGAACTGGTCTACGAGCAGGAAGGCGAAGAAGGCGCGATGGACTTCATCCTCGCCGCGCTGATCGAGTATCGCCAGTGGTCGCAGGACACCGACGAAGCCGGCGCGCTGGCGTGGATTGAATCGCCGGCCTTCCAGGCCGACTATGTGGCGGCGTCCGACGCAATCGCCGCACAAACCCAACAGAAGAACTGAGTTCCCATGGCATCCCTGAACAAGCAACAAAAACGCGCCAAACGCGCCAAGGCCAAAGCCAAGCAAATCCGTATGGTTGGCCGCAAGCCGCTGGAGCAGGACGACGACCTCGGCCACCTCGCCGAGCCGATCCCGGAATACACCCTGGCGATGTTCAGCAAAATGCGCGACGCCGAAGCGGTCAGCCGTAACGAGATGCTGCTGACGCTGCTCAGAGAACTGGCGTTCATCATCGTCGACCACCCCGACCTGCTGGACATGGAGAACGCCGAAAACGAAGGCATGGCCGCCACCCATCTGGCCGCCGACATGTTGATCGACTACCGCATGTGGGCCGATGGCATGGACATCGAGACAGCCCAGGCCTGGCTGACCGAACCGCAGTTCATCACGGACTTCGGGATTGCGCTGGACACTTACGGCAAGTCGCTCGATACCGCCGAAGCCAAAGACGAGTCAGTCTGAAACGCTGAAATCTCAGGCAAAAAAAAAACGGGCGCAATCAGTCATGATTGCGCCCGTTTTTTTGCCTGATCGAAGCGTTGAACCTTAGGCTGCGGCAACGCTCAGGCGCGGGATTTCAATGCCCAGCTTGGCTGCGGCGTAATCCAGTTCACCCTTGGCGATGGATTGAGCCTTGTAGCCTGCAGCGATCAAGTCCTGCACGTACAGCTTGTTGTAGATGAACATGAACACGATATTGCTCAAGCCCAGAGTGAAGCTCGCCGCGAGAAACATGATCGCAGCCCACTTGATATCACCACGGAACAATGGCGGAAAAAAACCAAAGAAAAACACGGTCCACGAGAAGCCGATTGGCGCTTCTTTCATGGCACCGGTGTTAGGGTTTTTGAACACAACCGATGTAAACGCCATGCTTATCTCCTTGAAGCCCCAATGAGTTGGCTGAACGGCCGGGCTAACTCCATGCAGCTCTTTTTAACGGCAAGCACGCAAAATCGCATCTGTACGTAGCGTCAGATGAGGGAGCAGACAAGGAAGAATCGAAAGCTTTAGCCAGAAAGGCTGAGGGCGTCGAACAATCCATGTCCTGAAACTCCATCGCATCCCGCAACAGCGAGATACATATTCGTCGCGCAGGCTACTATTTAGCCACCACTGTGTCCATCAAATTGCCAAGTAAAAACGACCGCGATCATCTCTGATGGCGGTCGTCTCTGTGGGCGAGCAACGTTTGGCGTGGAGTCAGAACACTCAGCGAGCCACGGCTGCGCTCAACTTCTCGTGACGACGCCGACGCGCCACCAGCAAACCGGTAGCCACCACCAGCAGGCTCAGCAGGCCGGTCGCAAGGATTTCCACGCGGTGGGCTTCCTGGAACAGCATGATGGTCAAAGCCGCGACGATGAAGATGATCACCGCGTAGGTCAGGCCCGGGAAGAGCCACATGCTGAAGACGATTTTCTCGCCGCGAGCCATGCGCTGCTTGCGCATACGCAGTTGCGAGAACGCGATCACCAGGTACACCAGCAGTGCGATCGCGCCGGAGCTGGCCAGCAGGAACTCGAACACGGCCGCCGGCGCCACATAGTTGGCGAAGGTGCACAGGAACGCCGCACCGGTCGACAGCATCACCGCCCAGTAAGGCGTACCGCTTTTGTTGACCCGAGTCGACATGGCGGGCGCATCACCGCGTTTGCCCAGTGAGAACAACATGCGCGACGACGTGTAGAGGGCCGAGTTCAGGCAACTGGTGACAGCGACCAGCACCACGATGTCGACGATCATTTTCGCGTTCGGGATGCCCATGCGCTCAAGCACAGTCTGGTAGGAACCGAGGTTGGCCAGGGTCGGATCGTTCCATGGCACCAAAGCCACAACGATGAAGATCGATACGAGGTAGAACAGGCCGATCCGCCAGATCACCGAGTTGGTGGCCTTGGAGATTTGTTTGCCCGGGTTCTTCGATTCCGCGGCCGCGATGGTCACGATTTCGGTACCCATGAACGAGAACATGGTGGTCAGGATCGCGCCCAGCACCGCGCCCATGCCGTTAGGCAGGAAGCCACCGCTGTCGAACAGGTGCGAAACGCCACTGACCTGGCTGTTTGGCAGGTAGCCAAAGATCGCCGCGAGACCGAGGGCGATGAAGCCGATGATCGCCAGCACTTTGATCAGGGCGAACCAGAATTCGAACTCGCCGTAATTCTTCACGCTGAACAGATTGGTGACGGTCAACAGCAGCGTGATGACCAGTGCAAATGCCCAGATCCCCACACTTGGGAACCACGCGTGCAGGATGGTCGCGGCGGCGTTGGCTTCCAGAGGAATCACCAGCACCCAGAACCACCAGTACAACCAGCCGATGGTGAAACCGGCCCAGTGCCCGATGGCACGGTCGGCGTACGTCGAGAACGAGCCGGTGTCCGGCGATGCAACCGCCATTTCACCGAGCATACGCATCACCAGCACCACAAGGGTGCCGGCGGCGGCATAGGCCAAGAGCACAGCGGGGCCGGCGGCGGCGATAGCGTGGCCGGAGCCAACGAACAGACCGGCGCCGATCACACCGGCGATCGACAACATGGTCACATGACGCGGTTTGAGCCCCTGTTCGAGGCCGTTGGAGCTTGGGGTACTGCTCATTGAAACTACCTTTGCGAGGAAAGCGATTGCGTCCGGCCTGTCTGGTTTGTTCTTTCTCGTAAAAAGAATCCAACAGGGCGTTCCTTATTCTGCACGCAATATTTGCGCCAAAATGTTTCAACCTCTTTGCTGCCGCGGCTTTGCGCGCGACCGGACGGTCATCGCAAGTCATTGAGAACAATGGCAATTCGCCAGAACGTTACCCTGCGACTCACTTTCAAGACGAATCAGCGCACCAAAAACACACTTAAAAAGTGTGGGATGCACAATAAAAGGGCGAATCAGGAACGTTCGGCCGGATAGCGCTTCCAACACCCCGCCAAAGCTGGCAACATCGCGCCTTTTTTTACGCGACACCCACGGGAATCCACGTTTAAACACCCGTTCGGTTGTTGATGGGGCGACAGTCTGCTGCGCCAATGCGACAACCTGCCACACGCCATCCGTTTACCGCTCGTAGCGCTGTTGGCTGCCATTGAAACGCTATGCTAGCTTGGCCGCCTCGCCAGGAAGGCCAACCAACAGCAGGAGCGCAACATATATGAGGAACGCACATGGCTGAGGCCACGCCCGCGCTTGAAATCCGTAACTTGCACAAACGCTACGGAAAG
Organism: Pseudomonas sp. EA_65y_Pfl2_P78; assembly: GCF_963970495.1. Lineage (NCBI taxonomy): Bacteria > Pseudomonadati > Pseudomonadota > Gammaproteobacteria > Pseudomonadales > Pseudomonadaceae > Pseudomonas > Pseudomonas sp. EA_65y_Pfl2_P78. The sequence goes on from NZ_CAXAON010000030.1 coordinate 25,043, forward strand.
CTTGAGGTGCTTAAAGGCATCTCGCTGACCGCCCGCGACGGCGATGTGATCTCGATCCTCGGTTCCTCCGGTTCCGGCAAGTCCACGTTCCTGCGTTGCATCAATCTTCTGGAAAACCCGCATCAGGGCCAGATTCTGGTGGCCGGAGAAGAACTCAAGCTCAAGGCCGCCAAGAATGGCGAACTGGTTGCCGCTGACGGCAAGCAGATCAACCGCCTGCGCTCAGAGATTGGTTTTGTGTTTCAAAACTTTAATCTGTGGCCGCACATGAGCGTGCTCGACAACATCATCGAAGCCCCGCGCCGCGTACTCGGCCAGAGCAAAGCCGAGGCAATCGAAGTCGCCGAAGCGCTGCTGGCCAAGGTCGGCATCGCCGACAAGCGCCACGCCTACCCGGCGCAATTGTCCGGCGGTCAGCAACAACGCGCGGCCATCGCCCGCACGCTGGCGATGCAGCCCAAGGTGATCCTGTTCGACGAGCCCACCTCCGCCCTTGACCCGGAAATGGTTCAGGAAGTACTTAGTGTCATCCGCGCATTGGCCGAAGAAGGCCGCACCATGCTGCTCGTGACCCACGAAATGGGCTTCGCCCGTCAGGTCTCCAGCGAAGTGGTGTTCCTTCACCAGGGCCTGGTGGAAGAGCAAGGATCGCCACAGCAGGTGTTCGAAAACCCGCTTTCGGCGCGCTGCAAACAATTCATGTCCAGCAACCGCTAACGGAGCAACATGCATGCAGAACTATAAAAAGGTCTTCCTGGCTGCGGCCGTCACCCTCGCATTCAGCGCCGGTGCCATGGCTGAAACCCTGAAGATGGGCATCGAAGCGGCTTACCCGCCGTTCAACAACAAAGACGCCAGCGGCAACGTGGTCGGCTTCGACAAAGACATCGGCGACGCCCTGTGCGCGAAGATGAAAGTCGAGTGCACCGTGGTCACGTCCGACTGGGACGGCATCATCCCGGCCCTGAACGCCAAGAAGTTCGACTTCCTGATCTCCTCGATGTCGATCACCGACGAGCGCAAAGGCGCGGTGGACTTCACCGACCCGTACTACTCCAACAAACTGCAATTCATCGCGCCGAAAGACAAAGAGTTCAAGACCGACAAAGACTCTCTGAAAGGCAAAGTGATCGGCGCCCAACGCGCGACCCTGGCCGGCACCTTCATGGAAGACAACATGCCGGACGTCGAACTGAAACTTTACGACACCCAGGAAAACGCCTACCTGGACCTGACGTCCGGTCGTCTGGACGGCATCCTCGCTGACAAATACGTCAACTACGAATGGCTGAAAAGCGAAGCCGGCAAAGCCTACGAATTCAAAGGCGACCCGGTGGAAGAAAGCGACAAGATCGGTATCGCTGTGCGTAAAGGCGACCCGATCCGCGAGAAGCTGAACGCTGCGTTGAAGGAAATCGTCGCTGACGGTACCTACAAGAAGATCAACGACAAGTACTTCCCGTTCAGCATCTACTGATCCTGACCTGCCGGACTGACGCCGTGATCCGACGGCGTCGGCTCCCGGCCCTGCCTGCCGCGATTTGAACAGAAATCCATGATTATCGACCTCTACGGATTCGGCCCGGCGCTCGCCGCTGGCGCGCTGATGACCGTCAAACTGGCACTCTCGGCCCTGTGCCTCGGGCTGGTGCTCGGTCTGCTCGGCGCCTTGGCCAAGACTTCCCCGTACAAGCCGCTGCAATGGCTTGGCGGCTTTTATTCAACGCTGGTGCGTGGTGTCCCGGAATTGCTCTGGGTGCTATTGATCTACTTCGGTACGGTCAACCTGATGCGCGCCCTCGGTGAGTTCTTCGGCAATCCCGACCTGGAACTCAGTGCCTTCGCCGCCGGTGTGATTGCGCTGGGCCTGTGTTTCGGCGCCTACGCCACGGAAGTGTTTCGTGGCGCGATCCTCGCCATTCCCAAAGGTCACCGTGAGGCCGGCGTGGCCCTGGGCCTGTCGAAATGGCGGATCTTCACCCGGCTGATCATGCCGCAGATGTGGCGCATCGCCCTGCCGGGCCTGGGCAACCTGTTCATGATCCTGATGAAAGACACCGCTTTGGTGTCAGTGATCGGCCTGGAAGAAATCATGCGTCACGCGCAGATCGGTGTGACCGTATCCAAACAGCCCTTCACCTTCTATATGGTCGCCGCGCTCATGTATCTGGGCCTGACCGTGCTGGCAATGACCGGCATGCACTTGCTGGAAAAACGCGCCGCTCGCGGCTTCGCGAGGAGCACCCAATGAACTGGGAAGTCATCATCAAATGGCTGCCGAAACTGGCGCAGGGCGCGACCCTGACCCTGGAACTGGTGGCCATCGCCGTGATCGCCGGTCTGCTGCTGGCCATTCCGCTGGGCATCGCCCGCTCTTCGAAGCGGTGGTACGTGCGCGCGTTGCCCTACGCCTACATTTTCTTTTTCCGTGGCACACCGTTGCTGGTTCAGTTGTTCCTGGTCTACTACGGGCTGGCGCAGTTCGACGCCGTCCGTAACAGCCCGATGTGGCCGTACCTGCGCGATCCGTTCTGGTGCGCCACCGCCACCATGACCCTGCACACCGCCGCGTACATCGCCGAGATCCTGCGCGGCGCGATTCAGGCGATTCCACCGGGCGAAATCGAAGCGGCGCGGGCCTTGGGCATGTCCAAACCCAAGGCGATGTTCTACATCATCCTCCCCCGCGCAGCGCGCATTGGCCTGCCGGCCTACAGCAACGAAGTGATTCTGATGCTCAAGGCCAGCGCCCTGGCCAGCACCGTGACCCTGCTGGAATTGACCGGTATGGCCCGCACGATCATTGCCCGTACCTACCTGCCGGTGGAGATCTTCTTCGCCGCGGGCGTGTTCTATTTGCTGATGTCCTACGTGCTGGTGCGCGGCTTCAAGCTGCTGGAGCGCTGGCTGCGCGTCGATGCCTGCCAAGGGCGCTGACACTTCCCACGTGCTGACGGGCGAGGACCTGCTCGCCCGCTTCACGGCGCTGGATACGTTTCTCACAACGCATCAAGCGCTGTGGAAACCTCGACCTTTCACGCATCTTTCGCTGGCCTGGGAAGCGTCCTACCCGCAGATGGCTTTATGGCTACGGGCAAGGTCTCTGGAAGAAGCAGAAAACGCCCATCACGCCCCTGCTGATCTGCTCGATGCGCCAGAGCCTTTTGCCTCACTGGCGGCGTTATCGGCAGACCTGAGCACGGTCGGCGAGTTACCGACCCATAGGCTGGCGACTGCCGTGCATCGCTTGAATGTCGATGTGCCGGGGCGCAAGTGGCTGCAGATTGAAGCGTTTGCCAGTCGTCTGTCTTTTGCCTCGCAACCGACGCATTGGCTCGACTGGTGTTCCGGCAAGGGGCACTTGGGTCGACGCCTGTTGTGTGAAGGGCAACAACTGACGTGTGTTGAGTACGATCCGGCGTTGGTTGCCAGCGGTCAGGCGCTGAGCCAGCGCCATCGTCTGCATGCCTTGCATGTCGAGCAGGATGTGTTGGCGGCAGATGCAGCGACTGTGTTGAACGCCCAACACACACCGGTCGCCTTACACGCCTGCGGCGATCTGCATGTGCGCCTGATGCAACTCGCCTCCGCCAGCGGCTGCAAACAACTGGCCATCGCCCCGTGCTGTTACAACCGGATCAATCGCGCCACCTATCAGGCATTGTCCTGCGCCGGTTTGAAATCCGCTCTACAGCTGTCGCAGGAAGATCTGGCCCTGCCAATGAGCGAAACCGTCACGGCCGGCGCGCGAGTGCGACGTCAGCGCGACACCTCCATGGCCCGACGACTGGCGTTCGACCTGCTGCAACGGCAATTGCGCGGCCTCGACGAATATTGGCCGACACCTTCGCTACCCAGTGCCTGGCTGGATAAACCGTTCGCCGATTACTGTCGCGATCTAGCCGCTCTCAAACAGTTATCCACAGTCGGTACGCCAGATTGGTCGGCACTGGAAGCTGCCGGTTGGCAGCGGTTGGCCGAAGTTCGCAACCTGGAGTTGTTGCGCGGATTATTCCGACGACCGCTGGAGCTATGGCTGACTCTGGATCGGGCACTCTTCCTCGTCGAACAGGGCTACGCCGTACGCCTTGGCAGTTTCTGCGAAACACCCCTCACCCCTCGGAACCTGCTGCTATTGGCCGAACGCGAATAATTCATCGCCGCCCTGTGGATAACTCTGTTGATGAATTTCGTTCGGATCCAATAATTACGGCTGTTTCGGGGCATTAACCACCCTGGTCATTTTTTGTTCACATTAATAAAAAACCGATAAAACAGGGATTTGCGAACAAAATGAGAACGCGTCCACAAAAATCCGCCTAAGCACGGTTTCAGGCCAGCCAGTTGTGCATAAGCCGCCAATCAAAACGACATAACCGCCGAAATTCCCCCGTTAGCCGCGAATCATTGCGGCGTCCTGTCAGCCTTGCTATACAAGGCCACAACGTGCCGCCAGCACGCGTCCCGACAAGCACAAATCAAACCGACAGGAAGCGACCGTGACGTTCATTTCTTATGCACAGAATTTCGAAGACGTCCGCTTGTGGCGTGCTCTCAAGCAAGTCGAACAGGGCTTCTATATCGATGTCGGTGCCAACGACCCGAATCACGACTCGGTCACCAAAGCCTTCTACGATCACGGCTGGCAAGGCGTGAACGTCGAACCGATGCAGAACTACTACGACGCCCTCTGCCAGCAGCGTCCGCGCGACCTCAATGTGCAATGCATCGCCAGCGATCAGCCCGGCGAAATGACCTTCTACGCCATCCCCGACACCGGCCTGTCCACCGCCGACCCGGCGATCGCCCAGCAATACAAAGATCAGGGCATGGACGTGCGCAACCTCACCGTAAAGTCGCGCACCCTCACATCGATCTGCGAGCAATATGCCGCCGACCGGCCAATCCACTTTCTGAAAATCGACGTCGAAGGCCACGAAGAGAGCGTCCTGCGCGGCATGGACTTCACGCGCTTGCGACCTTGGATCATCGTCATCGAAACCCCATGGCAACGCGACCACACCTGGGAACCGCTGGTCACCGACGCCGGTTATCAAGCGATCCTGTTCGACGGCCTCAACACCTGGTTCCTCGCCGACGAATACCTCAAGCTCAAACCCGCCTTCGACATCCCGCCGTGCAACCTCGACAACTTCCAACTGTGCAAAGGCCACGCCTTCGCACACCCGATCAGCGCCAGCGAACTCGACACCGCCCAACAACTGGCCAACGCTCTGCAACGCGCCGAACAGGCCGAAGCACAACTGTCGGCCCTGCAAAACAGCCGCACAGTGAAGGCGGTGCAAACGCTGCGAAATGTGCTGCGCAGGGCTTGATTCGAGCGAATGCAAAAATAGTCTGAATTCAGGGGTTTACAGGATCTTCCCAGTCGCTATAATCGTCGCCCACACGCCGGTATAGCTCAGTTGGTAGAGCAACTGACTTGTAATCAGTAGGTCCCGGGTTCGACTCCTGGTGCCGGCACCATATAAATCAAAGGCTTGCAGCGATGCAGGCCTTTGTTTTTTGCGGTACACGTAACAAGCCACGTAACAAGACGTATAAACGTCAAGCCAGCCTTTATGTTGGCGGTACAGCTGGGTACCTCTCGAGGGGAACGATGATGGATTTATCGACCGTACCTGATCCTGGACAAAATGACACCGGTGTAGCAGGGGACCAGCAACCTGGTGCGCCGGACGATATCCTTCCCACCCCCCCTCCCTTGGAAGGCGAACTTCTTCCACGCACGGTCATTCGATTAATCGAAGGTAGTCCCCATCATTACGGTGGAGACCAACTAGGCCCAGTTATTGCCGCCATCATCAGTGATGCCCAGCACGACAAAGAGCAAGCTCGGAAACAGGTTGCAGCTATCCAAACTCAACTGGACAAAGCCAACGCAGATTTAGTTGAGCAAAAGTTGAGGAATGTGACGCTGGAAGAAAGGGTGCGCGCCTCATCGGTTCGTTCTCGGTTCGAAAAGTTCTTGATCTTCTGCAGCCCTATCGCCTTTTCCTTCGCACTGGACCTCTACAAAGCCAGCTCAATTTTGTGGCTACCATTGGCAGTGTTTGGCCTAGCGCTTCTCGCGGTTAACTTCTGGCCGAGCAAGGGGAACAACTCATGACCAAACATATCGATACTCTTCAGATAGTGGATGTTCAGAATCATGGAATCCCCAACAATGAGCGCATAGCTATCTACGTCCACAAGCCCTGCAATCTCGCGGAGTACTGCTTAATTCTGACGTTACCAACGCCAGAAGGCGGCACAGTCCCAGTGAAGGATCACATGCTGTGGTTTGGGCAAGGCTGGGTTCAACCAGGTGATTGGATTTTCGTATACACGGCCGTTGGCTCCACAACCATCACACCGAACCCTGCTCCGCAGCCTCCAGAAGTAGCGCCCCGTCGCTTCATCAATATTCATTGGGGAAAAAATCACACTATTTTTCAGAATCGAGCCCTCAGCCCAATGCTCATAGAGATCGGTGGCACAGGAGTATTGCCTCCACCGGAACCGGCCTATCAGGGGGGATTGCTAGGTTTAAGTAGTGTTACTCAACAACGGCTTTTTTAGGACGTGCTAACTCCGCGATATCAGCAATGCTCCGCAGAAATTCTTATCGCTGCGCGTTTTGGTAGGTATGGGGTGAGTCCCGAACTCGTGATTAGGGGCACCATCGCGGTGGGATAGGCCGAATTTTTAGAGCCGCTACGGTATATACGCATGTGACAACGCCCCCCAAATGCGAACCGGATAAAAAATTAGGGTTGACCCCTCAAAAGCCTGTCAGTTTTGTCAGATTACTATTCTAACTACTGTCTAACCCTTGTAATTGAAGTCTCTCAACGCATTTGATCAGTGTCAGAACTATGTCAGCGACCTGTCAAAACCTGACAGAACAGCAGTGTCAGATTCTATATTCCCAAACCATTGATTTATAAGGACTTTATATTTCAGATGGAAGAACTGACAGAAACATCCATGCCCAGTGTCAGAGCTAAAACCCAGTAGATACGGGGCCTCCAGAGGTATGGCTGACAGTTATCCATGATCTGACAGGGTTTTAAGGGTCAACCTAAATAAACTTTAATCAGGCATCTCCAAGCTATCCTCCAAAATGCTCCCCTGCGCGCACTGATCGAGAAAAATGAACATGATTAAGACAGCATCCCACGCAGCATTACCCGTCATCGAAATAATCAAGCGGGGCGCAGCTTGGGAGGTGCATTGGGACTATCAGGAAGCACCCGAAAGCTCGATCCTGTTTCAACGCGGTGAATATCTACGCGGCTACATTGACGGCACGATGGATGACCTGGGCATTCATCCCGACAATGTGTGCTGTGCCAGCGGACAGACCGGGACAGTGAAGAAGCTGAACGAAGACCAGGCTACGAGGCTGCGCGATGCTTTGAACCGCGTGCTGATCCCGATCGTGACCAAGGAATTCACGCGCCTTCAGAACATGAACAACCCACCTCACCTTCGAATGGTTGACGCTAACGAGGCGTGAAAGCCTCAGAAATTCTGCGTTCTGCCTACAAGCCCTGCCGCGCTTGGCTTGTAGGAAATTCAGCCTCCCCCCGTACACAACCAATCCCCGCCAGAAAAAGAACGTGCGCGTTGTGCAAAACAAACTCAAACCGACGTTTTAAAATTTTTCGCCCAATGAAACCGGGCACTCCAGCGTTATGCCTTCCGTGCCCAGTCTTTCCGTAGCTGTGCAACCGCACTGCATTTCCTTTCAAAACTTTGCACTTTGTGAGATTGCCGATCGCCTGCAGAGCCCCGCGGCCCGCCTAGGCTGCAGCGTCGTTTGCACTACATTCGCATTTGCACAAAAAAAGGACACAAGGCCCGTTGGCGGGAGGGGGATAAGTGCTTTTTCGGCACGTTTTTTCTTCTGCAGGGTCTTTATCTACAACCTCTGCTACTTTTCACTGCAGAGGCCCCGAGAGGATGGCTTGGGAAGATCAGGAACACATGGCGGACTTGATTTTTGGTGGAATACTGTTTATCTATACAGTATGTGTATAACCACACTATACAGCTGTACACCCACATGCCATTCTTGGGTTGACGCGCTTGTCAACTCAGGTTGTTACGGAAGGAACCACAATGATGCAAAGCCGTCTTATTTATTGCGCGATTGCAGGCAAACCTGTAGAATACGCGCGCCTTTTTACGACATTGGACTAAGAATGTGAATCGTATGCTCAAGAACATACTCTCTGGCATCGGATCCGTTTTGGTGCTATGCCCAGCACAAGGTTATAGCCACTACCGTGGTTATGGATCCGAGTTAGCCCGTACCGACTTCGAAGCGCTGCAAAGCGATGTGCAGGCAATTGGTCGTGACTTCTATAAAGCAGCCGAGCAAGGTAGCCAGCGTGTCGCAGAAGCCAAAGAACGTTGCGCCCAACAAGCTTGACCCTCGAGATGAGCCTAGGTCAGGTACTGTCGAACGCGAGCAGCAGAAGCGCAGTAGCGTAGTAACAACCGCGTTTCAGGGGCCTCTGCCTCCACCATCCCTACTCAGTGAATATGATTCCGTGGTGCCCGGTTTGGCTAAGGAGATCGTCCATTGGACGACTAGCCAAACCGGTCATAGACAAGGAATCGAGAGTAGGGCCATGGCGATCGATGAAAAAATGTCGACCTGGTACGTCGTCGAGATTCTGATGGGACAGTTCTTTGCCCTCATCATCGCTTTGTCAGTAATCTTCGCCGTTGTCTATCTGGCACTGAATGGCCACGAGATAGCTGCAAGCGCACTCGGAACCGTTGGTTTCGGCGGCATTATCGCTGCATTCATCACGGGACGCCGAAAGCGCACGCCCACTGAAGATGAAGAAACCAAACCATCGGCAAAAAAGAAATAACCTTCCAATAGCCCGCAGATAGCGGGCTTTTTTTTGTCCTGTTGCAGTGAGCTAGGTAGGGCTGCCAATTTTGCTCGAGCTGATGTGGGAAGGCCGCTGGATCCGGATCTGCTATCGCCTTTGTTTGATGCAACGCTGGCAGGGATGGCCGTGACTGGATTTGTATTGAGTAGAATTGAATTTATTGATGGCTGTGCTTATGCACAGTCTTAGTGGTGTCGCGGGAATAAATTGGCCTGTATTTGAGTGGCCGAAAAACCGAACACAAAAAAACAGGGGCCAATGGCCCCTGTTTTCACAACAATCAAATCTGATGAAAATATCGATACAAATACAGCGCCCAATAAATAGCCTGTAATGCACGAATCAGTTCCTCAGGAAAAAGTTTTCGAACAAAACCACTCATGATTGATTACTCCAAAGGTTGCGGGATTTTCGCCATCGAAATTGACAGCGAACAATTCCCTGCTCACTTCAGCGAATCTAATCCCCAACGTTTTTTGCACTAACATTTCTATTAGCGAATAAACTTACGAACAAGTTAGCGAATTAGCTAACAGTACGTTGTTGACGATTGGATCACTAAGCCATAACCTTTGAGCTTCTGACGACGCAAGGGTGTAGGTTGTGAGCAGGTAGGAGAATCCTATCACAGCATTTCGGAAACGAATCCACCCTAAATTCTCTCCCGAAGGCCCACCCCCGCGTGGGCCTTCGGCGTTTTTGTCATCCGGCGATCAGTCGCTCACGCGAATTCGCCAGTAATTTAAAGGGTTTTTCGATTAGGGTGTATCTACGGTATACCGTTAATAGTGGACTAAGTTAGGCTAGAAAAAAAACCGACTCTCCGACGAACGGTCACACACCTCTGAGCGCTTGCATCGCCCGGTGCAGCTTTCAATATAAAAACATGTAAGTTTTATTGGCCATGAAAGTCCTAGAGGAATCACAGGGCAACTTTCACACACAGTTTCGCTATTGTAACCATTGTGTTCGCTAACCTAACCAACCCGTTCTACAACGTAATAGGCTTCAGCTTGGCCGCTAGCGCCAAAGCTTGAGCGGCCTTCGTTGTGAAAGCCGCCGCATCGGTCGGACTGGGCGTTGGTCCGGGGACATGCGTATGCCCAGCCAATTGAGTGTTCATCTGCTGCAGCAGATCAAGGATGTCGCATACCACCTGAAACAAGTTCACGCTTTCAGATCCGATCCAGTTTTTCGGCGCCTGCAAACGCTGACTGACGCCAGCCACGCTTTTACGAAGCCCCTCGATCCGCTCCTGCATGTCGCCACCCACCGTGGCGTTGTGCTTCTGACCCACGACTAGGTTCAGATCTCGCCCAGTAGCCTGGTTCAAATCATCGACCGCCGCCAGACTTGCAGATCCACCAGACAGCAACTTGAGTGCGCCCAGCGCCTCAATCTTCTTGATGCCACCCACGGTCTCGGTCGAATGGTCGTCAACCGTCCTGGTGTGATTTTGGAAGGCCTCGGTGTTGTCCAAGGCTTCGACCTCGCGCTCGATCGCCTTGTCCCGGATCTTGCCGTCAGTCTGGCGCAGCCAATTGCCATCGGCGTCGACGCGCTGCTGGCATGCCTCGCTGTGCTGCCACACCTGGTCGCCCTTCGGCACCCGGGGCAGGCTCAGACCGTGCGGCAGGATCTGCGTGATGAACGGCTTGTGCGGCAGGCCATAGGCGAAACAGATCACGACCGTTGTGCCCTCCTCCGGAAAGCCAAACATCCCCGCTTCTTGCCCGCCCATCGGCGCCGGCAATGGCAGGCCTTCGAGAATCGGCAGATCCGGATCAGGCTCGCCATCGGCCAGCAGCACTTCGACGTCGACGCCAAAGCGCGGCCGGAAGTCGTCACACAGCCCGGGCGCCGCCGGCGCATCCGGTACCGCGACCACGCGGCCAAAGCGCGGCAGGTGGTATCCGCCGCTTAATTCAGGAAATTGGCGCGCTACGCTGCGCTTTATTGCGTCGTCCATTTGATCGCCATTTGATTGCCGGCGAGGGTCACACTGGTGATTCGTTCGCCTTGGTTGATGGTTGCACCTGGTCGAAGCCCAGGAAGGGGCGCGATCACCGCGCTTTGATTGCCCTGGTAGCCGTCGAACAGTTCCATCGGCAGTTGCAGCGCGGTGCGGGTACCGAAGAAGCTGTCGGTCCAACTGCCCACGAACACTTCGCCGTCGCCCTGCTGCTGCCAGATGAAGTCGGGGATGTTGAAGACGTTGGCCAGACTGTCCATCGCCAAATAACCCGCCGCCAGGCTGTAGAAATACGGCGCTTTGACCTTGGCATAAGCCTTGTCCGGAACCCGAAAGCCCAGCCCGGTTTTATCGCTGATCTCGGCCAGCACCGCCTGCAGGTCGACGTGACGCAGATTCAGCGGCAACGGGTTAGCCAGGATCGAGGACAACTCGCGGCAAGCCACCAGCTGCTGGGTGCTGTTGGCGGCGGTCGACCGCTCGACGTAGCCAAGGAAGTGACGCTGCAGCGTGCGCTCGTTGTAGCCGATATCCAACGTCACCAGACCTTTCAACGATTCACCGGCCTGCACCGTGAACGTCGCACGGCCAGGGCTCTTGATGTCCAGGCGCACTTCGTCCTTGATCAGCGGGTAGACCTGGCCGGCGATCGTCAAAACCTTATGCAGCTTCATGTTTTGGGCGCCAGGTAGTCATCCAGCTTCTTGAGGGTTTTCTCAAAGCCGCTCAATTCCTGACCTTCCCCAGACTTGCCTTCGGCGTTCGTTCCACCAACCGCCTGGCCGGGTGCTGATTGCGCGCTGACGCCGTTTGCTGCCCGTCGCTGTTCTACCTTCTCAGGGTTCGAAGCTTTTTCCGAAAGTGTGAACTGGACCAGCCAAGCGGCCAGCGTGTCGTCTTCCCGGGCGCTGACGCCGTCCGAAAACTGCACCTCACGAATGCCGAACGCGGCGGCGGTATCGTTGACGATCCGGTACATCTTGAGCTGGCCACCGCCGGCAGTGGCCTCGGCCAGACGCATGATCGTGCGCATCTGCACCGCATCAACGAAGGGGATCATCAGCGACACCGCTAGGGTTTTAGGCTTGAAGCCCTTGTGGGCAGTCTCGGTGTTGCTGGTTTGGCCAGACATGTCATCGGCTTCGATGCGCAGGTTGGCGGTGATCTTCATCCGTTTGCCCAGGACCTGCTCGCCGTCGAGTAATAGCGTCATAGGCCGACCAGCTCCCGCACGAAGCTCAAGCCTTCCAGCGACCCCACCAGCAGCACGCCGGCGGACAGCACCCACTCATGACCTGGTGCTTCGCCCTCGAGCAGCGAGCGACGCAGTTCATTGACATCGCCCGGGCCGATCAGCCGCGCGCGCATGCTGGTGTCGGCCGAACCTCCGGCCAACAGCGCCTTGAGGTCATTCAGCTGTTGATCCCGGCCCTGCTGCTGCGCCGCTTTGCGTGTGGCCAGCGCTGCCAGATCGGCCATCGGCGAACTGTCCGCCGCGTAGCTCTCAAGCACCGCCAGTTGGCCGGACATCGATTGCTTCGCGGCTTTGACCAACGTGCAGCGCTCAAGCGGCAGCGATTGCCAACGCGGCAGCGGGCCAGAACCGGGGATAACCCACTTGTCTGTCTCCAGCGTCGATAGATGTCCGGCCCGACGCTCGGTGCGCACCAGGTCCGGGATCGGAAGCAGCGCATTGAAGCGCGACAGCGTGGCGGCCAACTGGGCGTAGTTGGTGCCGAGGAACATCAGTGACAGCGCGTACTGCGGTCCGGTCGGCCGACCAGTGTCGGTAGCGTCGATCAATTTGCCTGCCAGTTGCTGCAGCAGATTCGGCGCAGACAGAAAACGCTGATTGCCGCGTCCCTGACCAATGCCACTCTGGAACGGTGTCACCACCAGGCAAGCAGGCGCTTCACCCAACTGCCCCGCCATCGCTGCACGGCCGGCGGCGATCGCGTCTTTCGCCGCGTCACCGACTGGACCAGGGTTCGTGCTGGTCATGCCGTTGAGGCTTGCCAGACGTAACGCAGTGCTGGCCAGCTCGCCGCCGGCCAGATCCTGAGCCGCGCTCAGTCCTTCCATCCATTGCGTGGCTTGTTCTGGCCAGCGCATGGTCACCGGTGACCAGGTCATGCCGAAAGCTTCCAGGTGACGGCTTTCATCATCTTGAGGTCTTTGCTTTGCCGAGCTTTGTCCAAGGTTTCACGCAAGCTGTCCGCGTGCTGCTGGGCACCCTGCTTGAAACGCACCAGGTCCTGACTGACACGCTGCAACTGGGCGATGGTGTGCGGTCGGAACGCCTTTACATGTTGGTCGTCATAACACGGATAAACGCCATCCATTCCCAGCAGCACCTGGCCATTGAGATCCACCTGGTCATCGATGGCACTGCTATAGCGGTGTACCTCACCCAAAGCCTTGGAGTTGAATCCACCGGCGATAAAAGCCGTGTAGTCCGCTTCGATCATCAGCAGTTTTTGACCCTGTAGTGCAGTCAACACTGCGTCGATGTCATCGACCCAAGCGCCGTTTTTCCAGACCTGATTCGGCCCGGGCTTTTTCATGGTGTATCCGGACGGTATCCGCTCAAATCCTTCCAAGGTGCGGGGCTCGCCGGACACCGTGCTGTAAACCACCACGCCGCCCAAGTAGTCCACCAGTTGCCAATTCTCGCCGTTCCAGCATGCGGCCTGATGTTCGAGGGCAACAGGTGGTGGTGTTTCCACGCAACCGCCGGGGATCAGGTACACACCTGGTTCAAGAGGCGATTCGTCTGCCTCAACGGTGCCAATAAACATACCCAGATGGTCGGTCTGATAAACGAGTTTGTCAGTCATGCTCGGTCTCAATACTTGATGCAGAAAAGAAGGGCGATGTTCTTTGGCCGCGTTTCGGCGGCGCCGGCAGCATTAACGGTGACCGCGTGAGAGTGGTTTCCGCTGCCGTTCATACCTACGTTGTGCGAGTGGGCTCCAGCCCATGCAGTTTCATGCGCACCGCTCGACTGTTGCACCGAGTTGACGCCGGGCGCACCTTGACCAATACCGGGCGCACCTGCAGTCGCGTGGGTATGCGCCCCTTGGACATCGGTCCATGCAGAGTGGACGTGATTACCATCTGCAGAGGCCGAAGCCGTGTGAGTGTGGGACTGATGCATCATTTCCTGATAAGCACCAAGTACCCGAGCGGCATCGATACCGCGTCCATCGTCCAGGCCGCGAAGAAACAGACCACGCAGATCAGGTACGCCGAAGGTACTGGTGCCGTCACCGGCCCCAAACACCGTACCGATACGCGCAAAGAGGCTGGCAAAGGTCGTGCGCGACACCACGGCGCCGTTGCACTTGAGCCAGCCAGATGGCGCTGTACTCATCGCGAACGAGGCCACCATGCCCGTTAACGATTCACCGACCTGTTGCTGGAGCCTATTGAGTGCCGCCGTCGTAGCCAGAATCTCGCTACTGTTGGTGCTGGGATCGTCGCTCTTGGCGTTCGGCAGATTGCCCAGGTCAACGTCTTCTTTGGTGGTCGCCCGGGCGCGCAGGTGTTCGTAATCACCCGTGCGCGCCGCGAAGTGCTTCACCAGCGGCCCGTCGATCAGCTCGACACTTCGGCGATCGGTGACGGTGCCGGCGTTCGGCAAATCCGCCAGTGCGACGCAGTAATGGCGTACCCCGGCGCTGTCGGTGTAGTCAGGGCGATCGGCGGCAAACACCACGTTCCAGCTGGCCACGACATCGCTGAGTTCACGCCGCAGGGAAACGTCCAGCCACGCCGTGGTGGGGAATGCCGGCGGCACCACCGCAAGCGCGGCAGAGCGCACCAGGCGAATGCCTTCGATGTAGGCGCTACCCGGTTGCAGCTGGTAAGCGCTGCCGATCTTCACCAACTGCAGCGAGGCGCCGAAGAAACACGCACGACCAAAGACGTCGCGGTTGCTCAATCGCTCACGCTCATCGATGCCGGCCAAGCGCACGGTGAAGTCGTGTTGCCAGGTGCTGGCATCAATCGTGATGCCGGTCAGCGACTGGGCACCGTCGAACGCCACCAGAAAGTTGCGCGTCAGGTTGTTGCCGATCTGTAGCGGCGGAATGTTGCGACGCTTGATCTGCAGCGGCACATAGGCCACGGCGAACAGCACGCCCTCGGCCGTCTCGAGCCCGATCCAGTTGAAGTCCCAGTCGCCGACGTCGGAGCCGATCTGCGAGCTGTAGACCACCTGGTTGGGGTTCACGTAGCCGGCGTTCTCCCTGGGAATGTCGTAAACGTGAACGATCTGCGCGGCGTCAGGTTTCGGCGCGGCGCGATCGACTGGCCCGCTCGGGTCAAGCCCGGGCACGTTGGCAAAAATAAAGCGCGTGACATCGAGGCCCAGCTGGGCGGCGTGTTTCTGCGCGATCAGGCTTTCACCCGCAAGGGTAATACTGGCTCCCATGGGGGCTCCTAAAGACTGGCAACCAGCGTTTGCTGGTCGTCGTTGAAGTCGACCAGCGCGATGCGAAACGGCACCGGCGTGATGGTCACGAAGTCATAACGGCGGCAGGTGCGGCCGTATTGCTGAATCAAAACCCGCAGCAGTTCCGGGTTCTGTGAAAGCTGGGTGTCCGAGAAACGCAGCAGCACGACGTCCCAATCCCGATCGGGCATGCGCTCCTCGATCTCGATGTAGCCGACGCCCAGGCGCTGCAGGATGCGTTTCATCCCGGCGGTGCTGCCGGCGTCGACCGCGTTGATGAAGGCGAACTTCACGCGCAAGCGGTACATGCTTTCGGGCTCGCCTTTGAAGCGGGTGATGTCGCGTTGCCAGGCCAGCAAATCGAGCATGGTCAAATGGCAGGTGTCAGCGTCCAGCTGCAGCAGCGGCCAGCGCAACCAGCCCTCGACCTTGCCCCACCATGACTGCGCGGCATCCTTGAGCTTGGTCAGCTCGGTACCGGCCAACCAGAATTTCAGCTCGAGCTTAATCATTGGTCAGCACCTCCAGACTCTGGATCCGGGGAATGTTCAGCTCTGACAGGATGTCGTCGTTGTCGAAGTGCAACGACTCGATCCCCGGGAATTGCTGGTGCAGCTCTTCACCAAGGCGGCTGAATGAAAAGCGCGACTGTGGATAAGTCAGCGTCGGCTGGTAGTCGCTGGTGGTGCTTTCGCGAAACGCCGCGCGGATGAACAGCGCGGTTTCATCCTGCAGGGTTTGCCGCTGGGCATCACTCAAGGTGGAGCGCGGCCAGAGGGTCACCCGCAACGCGTGCAGGGTTTCCGGCATGACCATCACCAGAAGATCGTCACCGTGGCCATGGTTGCCCTGGTCCCGGATGTGCGAATTGATTTGCTCCAGGTAAGTCGCTGCCGGCACGTCGGCATCGAACAGCACAAAGGCGTTGGCACTGCCCGGGCCACGTGGGGCGCCATGCTCGAAATACACGCCATCCGGACGCACGCCCGGGAACGCCGAAATCATCGCCCGATACACCGCGTCGGTGTGCCATTGGTTGACCGCCGAGAACTGATTGCGCACGCGCAGACGCAGCTCGTCGTTGGGCTCCCTGTCCGCGCCTGGTGTGGTCAACCAGCCGTCTGCGTTGACGACCTGGGCGATGCCTGGTATCGGCACTGGCAAGACGGCGTAATAGCCGGGCGCCAAGTTGTAGCCGCTGCCGACATCCACCGCTTCAACCGGTACCAGCAACTGCATCAGGCCATCGGTAAAGGTGCCGACCGCCGTAGTCACCAACTGGTAAACGTGGCCATTGATCGCGGCGGACTCCACCACCGTGCCTTTCGCGACCTCAAGCGCCCCGCCCGGGGCCACACGGGTGAACAGCAACATGCCGCTGGCTTTGGTAGCCCCCTTGCGCTCGACATTCACACCCCAGGCCAGCATGTCGAGCCAAGCATCTACGGCGGTTTTGACGAAGAAATTCGGCAGTACCGTGGCGACAAACAAGTCGAGAATCCACAGCACGGGTTTGGTCACCAACGCGGTGACCACCCGCCAGAATGGCGACCAGGTGCTGGTGTTGCTCAATTTGCTGCCCTGGGCGAGTACTTCCGCTTCCCACGCCTGGCGCAGGCCAGCCTCAGTGGTCGGAATGCCGGCATCGGACAGGGCCTGTTTGAAATCCACGTCACTCACAACGTCACCTCGATACTGCCGAATTTCAGGGTTGTGGCCGTCACCAGGAACTGCCCAGGCTCAAGCTGGGTAATCAGTGCCGTACCCGGTACCAGGCGTTCGTCCGCCTCGACCAGCAGCTCCAGTTGCTGAATGCAGTCGCGCTGTTTCAGGCGGTTGCGCTCGGCCACCAACGTCACCAGCAGTCCGCTGTCGCGGATCATGTGGGCGATGTCCTGGGCGATGCTGGCCCGGTCATCGATCAGCTCGGGCTGGCGGGACGGATCGAGCACCAGGTCGTTGTCGTGGATCAGCAGGTCGATGTATTCGCTCATCCCGGGACCGCCATGCTCATCATGTTTTCAAGCTCCAGCGGGGTCATGGGTTTGGCGGTATTGATGTTCAGTGTTTCCACATGGGTGCCCTTGTTCTGGCTGCTGTTGTTGTTCTGAATGCTGGTCAGCAGGCCACCCGGTGGCACGGCGTTGGGACGCACCGGCGACAGGGTTGGAATGGCCGCGTTGATCGTCTGCTGGGCCTTTTGCGCCGCTGCAGCGCTGTCTGCGGTGTTGACGCCGATGTCGGTACCGGGCACCTCGGGCATTGCGCCGAACTTGGTCTCGATGTCGACGCCGGGGATCTTGTTCAGCAGCTCGATCAGGTTGTTGATCGACTTGTGAAAGATCGCGACGATGCCGTCCCACGCCGCCTTCGCCATGCCACTCCAGCCGCCCATGGACGTGAACCAGTCGGAAAGTGCTTTGAGCTGCGCGCTGACCCATTTGAACGCCTCGGTGTTCATCAGCGCAGACGTCCAGTCATCCCAGTAGTAAATGGCGACGGCGACCAGCGCGATCAGAGCGGCGATCCCCATCACGATTACGCCGATAGGGTTGGCCGTCAGAGCAACGTTGACCAGCCAGATCGCGCCCTGCCACAGCAGCATGGCTGTGCGAATGATCCCCATCGTGGTGTACAAAATCGTCAGGCCCGCGACGTACAGCGCGATCACCGCCACCTGTAGAATGAACCCGGCCACGGCCCGCAGATTGAGCAGCTGCACCACTTTCCAGACCGTCACCATGGCCATCCACGCCATACGGCCGGCACCGACGGCAAACGTCAGCAGGGACATGGCGGCAATGAGCGCCAGGATCGTCAGCGAGACGATGCCGATCACCCGCGTGATGTTGGGGAAGATCTGAGTCCAGCGCGTCATGGTGCCGGCAATGCCGGAAAGCTTGGCCATCAGCGGCGTCAGGATCGGGATCAGTGCCTGGCCGAAGGCGATGCGCAGCGCTTCCACCGCTGCTGCAAATTGTTGCCACGGGTCCACCATGGCTTTGGCCATGTGCTCGGCGTCCTCGAGGCCGCGCACCTTGCCCAACTTATCCATGCCGTTGCGCAGCCGATCGGTGTCCTTGGCCAGGGACGTGATCACCTGCGCACCCTCCCCGCCAAACGCCTCCGTCAGTTTGGTGTTGGCCGAAGCACTCGTCAGGTCACCCAGTTTTCCCTGCAGCTTTTCCATGATCTGCAACATGGGCAACGCCTTGCCGTTGGAGTCGGTGAAGGTCATGCCCATCTTCTCGGAGGCGGCGCCCAGGTTCTCGAAGAACGCCTTGTAGCGGCCGCCGGCATCGCCGCCTTCCATGGTGCTGCTCAGCGAGCCGATCACCGCGAACTGCTCCGCAATATCCACGCCGGCAGCAGAGGCGATCGAGCCCACTTCCTTGAAGGCGTCCTTGAGTTGGGCGCCGTCGGTTCGAAACAGCTGCACCGCCAAAGCTGTCTGGCCACCGAGTTTTTCAACCCATTCGCCCTTGCCCATGGCGTCGGCCTGGCCCTTGAACAGGTTGTACATGGTGCCAACGTAGGCACCCATGGTTTCAGCGTCGGATTTGGTGGCCTTGGCCAGCAGGTTGCTGGTGTTGGTAAAGGTGGCCAACTGGCTGCCGGTCAGGCCCTTAATCGCACCTTCGATGCTGTACGCCGACGCGACAAAATCCCGGGCGTTCTCGCCGTAGTTCACCGAGAACTCCAGGGATTTCTGATTCAGCGCCGTCAGCGCGTCCTCGGCCACGCCCAACGATTTGACCTCGCCCAGGGCGCGGTTCATTTCCAGCGCAGGCTGCAGCGATTCGTTGATACCGACGAAAGCACCCGTCACACCGGCCAAGCCCATGCCCATCGTTTTGATGTTCTTTTCGCTTTGCTCAGCAAGGTCGGAAAAACCCGTTTTCACCTTGCCCAACGGTGCAGTGACCTTGTCGGTCAGGGCCAGGATGAAGTCCAGGCGGGCGCTACGGTCGGCCATGTGTGTCCTATCCGTTCAGCGCATGGGCAATGCCGTTGGCTACGGCAAATTCCATGCGCTTCCAGTGTTCGTCTTCCAGCCACTTGGCCGTGCCCATGTTTTCAATGGTGGGCTCGGCACCAGGCAGCCAACGGTTGGTCAGGGCCATCAGCTGGCCCAGCCCGTCCTCGGTCAGGCGGTCAGCGTGCTCAA
The DNA here is from genome assembly GCF_963970495.1 of Pseudomonas sp. EA_65y_Pfl2_P78. Lineage (NCBI taxonomy): Bacteria > Pseudomonadati > Pseudomonadota > Gammaproteobacteria > Pseudomonadales > Pseudomonadaceae > Pseudomonas > Pseudomonas sp. EA_65y_Pfl2_P78. The sequence goes on from NZ_CAXAON010000030.1 coordinate 44,554, forward strand.
GGGCTTTTTTACGATGATCCCGATGTCAGGGGCGTACTCCTCGAGCAGTGCGCCGGCGATCTGCATGGTGTTAACCGGGTTAACCATCAGCTCGCGCAGATCGGCCTTCTGCGCCGGCAGCACAGTGGTGCTCAGCAAGTTGAAGGACGGCGCGACCTTGTTGTTGGCGGTCATGGCGTTGAAGTACTTGGTCACGTCCTGGGGCGTCAGGTTGAAGGCGAATTCTTTCTCGCCGATTTCCAGGGTGATTTCGCGGGATTGGATCTGGCTCATGTTCATGTCCGTTTTGGTGGTTGGGTTAAAGGGGTGATTCGGGTCAGCGCAGGCACACCTGGCTGACGTAGTCCTGAAGGCCCAGGATCATTTGCTTGCTGAGGGCAAGCTGATCTCTGAGGGTGAAATAATCCGGTCGAGCGTCTGCTGCGAGTTCGGCGGTACCTGCATCAGCCACGCCGCCGGCGGCGGTGGTGTCTGGCGTGGTGCTGCTGCAGGTGGCTTTGACGCGCAGCCGCTGACGGCCATCGGCAACGTCAAGGCGCAAAGCATCAATTTCAGTGCGTGCATCGGTCAGTTCCTGGGTACGGTTACGGTCGATCGCGTCTCGGGCAGCGATCATCTCGCCGCTGATTCGGGCCGCTTCACGCAAGCCGCTGGCTTCGTACTGGGCTGCATCACGCTCGGCCCGCGCGGTGTCGCGCTGTCCCTGCAGGATGTCGAACCCAACGAACGCCGCCAGGCAGGCCAGCAGTGGAAACAGAAGCTCGCGCAGCATCACAAGTCCTCAGCGCAAACGGTGGCTTCGTCCCGCCGGCGAGCGTGCAGCCCTGGTACAAATTGTTTTCGGCCTTGGGCATCGGTCACAAACGACCACACCGGTGTTTTGCCATCGGGCGCCCAGGCCAACGCCTTGCAGCCCTCGGCGATGCGACCGGCATTGATCAGGCCGACAGCCCGACTGGCGCAGGTACTGGCCACGCCGAAGTTGTGCGAGTGGCTGCTCAGGGCGTCGAAGGTCTTCTGGCCGATCGCCTGATTGTTCAGGCAGTCAGCCAGAGCCAGTTGGCCTTTCTCGATCACCAGCTGCTCCATCTCGGCACAGCGTGCCGGCGACCAGTAGTCACCGACGATCAGCGGATACGGACTGGTGTAACGGGTGATGCCCTTGCACACCGTAGGCAGGCCACGGGCCAACTTATCGGCGTACACCACGTTCTGGCCGTTGCCTTCCCACTTGCCCAGGAACGCGAGCAAAGGCGCGCTGGCCAGCACAATGGCGCCGGCGGCGATCTTGTTGCGCAGGCTCACGACTTGCCCTTCCAATCGAGCAGCATCTGGCGATACTTTGGAATCAGCAGAAGGATCTGCAGCACCATGTAGAGCGCGGTCAGCATGTAAGCGACCGCCGACCAATCGACGGTACCCGTTACACCTGTAGCGGCCACGCCAATTGCGGGCGACGCCTTGGCCAAGGCAACGGCGGTGTCCTGGGCGACCTGATTCGCGCTCATCGCAGAACCTCTTTCTCAAAAATGGTTTGGCACGGCACGCAGCGGGTCATACCGCCCAGCGCCTGGCGTTTTTCCGGGATCGGCTGATCACAGTCTTCGCAATGGGTCAGGCTTGGCCCGATCGGCCGCGTGCGGGCCAGCTGAGCGGCGATCGCCTGATCACGCTGGCGTTGCTCCAATGCCTGGGCGCGGTCGAACGGGCAGACCATCAGCGCAGGCCCTCGATCTCGGCCGCAGCCAGGTACGGCACGCCGTTGATGCGGATGAAGTCCGGACTGGAAACGTCGAACGGCACCTTATGCTTGGTTTTCTCGCCGCCTTTCGGGTCGACACTGAGCAGGCTGGACACCTTCAACTTGCAGCCGAAGGCCTCGATGCGCAGCTCTTCATCGCCTGCTTTGGCGAAGAACACCGAGTCGAAAGGCTCCAACTGGCGGAAGCTGCCGGCAGAGCGTGCCGCCTCGATCAGCAGGTTGAAGTTGTTGGTGTCGAACTCGAACTCGCCACTGGCAGACACATCGCCGTCAACGGTGCCGTTGGGCACGCCACGGGTTTGCGCCACGGCGGTGTTGTCAGTGATATCCAGGGTGCAGCTTTCGACATGGATCTGCAGATCGCCCAGGTTGATGTCGAAGTTTTTACCGCCAATACGGGACATAAGGGTTACTCCGAATCTTCGCTGGAAAGGTCGAGGGCAATGTTGGCCGTCAGGTCTTTCGGGCAGTTGAGCGGCCGGATCTTGATGTAGATCTCAACCTTGGTTTTGCTGTGCCACACCAGGACGATGTCGCCGTCCTTCGGCGATTCGATCTCGCCCGGGAACACCTCACCGGCGAAAGTGGTGGACTTGGCCATCTGGCGCAGCGGTTTCATGAATGCGCTGATAGCCGCAGCCATACTGTTGGGCGAGTTGTTCAAGCGACGATCACCGACACGGCGGATCAGCAGCGGGCGAACTTGGCGAGCGGCCTTGTCGGCCAGGCGCAGGTACTCGACCACCTGAAAGTCACTGGCCGGCGCATCGAGCATGTTCCCGTCGCCCCAGAACACGCCCGGGTAATCGGCATAGGTTTGCGACACGGAGAAACGTGCGGCGTCCAGCTCGGCGCGAATGGCGGACGGCAACGGCACGCCTTCCTTGTCGACGGGAACGGTGCCCAGGCCCAGCAGAGCACCAGACGCCACGCGCATCGGACTATCGGCAATGCTCACGGCGGCGTTGGCCAGTCGGCCAGCCAGCACGCCCAGGTCATTGCCGTGCAACTGCGGCACGACCAGGACACGCGGCGCAGCCAGATCGGCGGTGATCGCTTTCTGCTCGGTCAGGTATTCCGCCCAGGTCTGCTGCACAGTGATGCCGGCACTTGCCGCCATGACAAAAGTGCGACGGCCAAAGGTGTTGTTCAGCGCGATCGCCGCGTCATGCATGACTGACAGTTCATTGCCGGCATCCACTGGGGTAGTAATCACCACCGCCTCGACGGAAAAGCCTTTTTGCTGGGCGTTGGTCAGTGCTTCGGACCAGCTACCATCGGCCGCGATCGGAGCAGCCAGGCACGCCCAGCGATCGCCTCCGTTGAGACGTGCGGCCGTGATCTGAGTTTTCAGGTCACTGGCCGGAATACCCAGCGAACCGTCGAGGTCGCTGTCGGTATTGAGGGCGAGCAACTGGCCGACGTTTTTGGCGGCGGTGCCGATGAAAAGGAAATAGCGTTCGATCTCAGTCACGGCACCCTGGCCGAGATTGAGGTTGTTAACGCTGACTTTGCCGAGTGCCATGCAGTGCCTCGCTAGCGGGGTGAATTAAGGATTTGTTGGAGCACCTGGTTCAGCAGCGAGGCGGTATCGCCTTCGGTGCCGACGCCGATGAATTGGCGCTTGGGCAAGGTGATCTCCCAGCTTTGTGCGCCGCTGCTCTCGGTTTTTTCGTCGTCCAGGATGCGGATCAGTAGTCCCGCCCTGGCGTAGTTGACGTGTTCTTGAATCCAAGCCACTGACGGTCTGGTCAGAGACTTCTTGCCCTCCTGGCGAACCTTGAAACCCAACTTGCGCAGGCGCTTAGCTTGCTTTTCCGTGGCAGCCAGGCCGGCGGGGACGGTATTCCACCGCTTCATTTGAGCGGCCGTACGGCGCTCACTGACGCCATTGTGTTGCTGCGCCGCGACCCAACTGGTCAGGGCATTTTTCCAACCGAGCACGGCTTCGTCGGCATTGACGCTGGTGACCTGCATCAGCTTGGCCAGACCCGCTTCCATCTTCTTTTTGCCCTTGCTCGACCCCTTGCGCGCCTCGAACGGCGAGCCGTCCAGGTTCTGCTGGTCGCGCACGCGCTTGCGGCTCATCGATCGCACACGCTTGGAGACGTTGTTCAGCAAACGCCGGCGCAGTTTTGGCGGCAGGCTGAGCAAGGCCAGTTGTTCCTGCGCCCCGAGATAGCCCCTGATGTCGAGATCGACGTTGCTACGACCGGCCATGGCTCGACACCTCGCCGTGTTCAGCGACCCACAAGTCAAACGGGATGAACGACCAGGTCTTACCAAAACCCTCGATTTCGCCATCCGGATCCTCGGCCAGGTATTGCGGCTCGATGAATTCGAGGGTGATGTCGACGTCGGCCAAATCGCTGTCGAGCATGGTGATGTCGAACTTCGCCGCCGGTAGTTCGTCGCGCTCCTGGTCGTTGCCCTCGAGCCAACTGCCCACCAACGCCATCAGGCGCCCCGGGTGATCGGCGAAACGTTCCAAGGCGATCGTGGCGCTGTAGCGCATGTCACCCATGCGCATGCCGCCGACGTCGGGCTTCCAGATCAGTTCGAGATTCACCTGGTTGGTCCAGCTGTCGAGCTGCTCGGACTGAACCAGCCGGCGCTCGATCAGATACGCGGTCAAAGCGCGGAGCTTGATCACAGGAGTGCCGCCGTGATGCGGCCACGGCCCTGCAGCGATCGCACGGCCTGCTGGCTGAACTCAAGGAATGTTTCTTTGCGCTCGGGGGCTTCCTTGCCCAGATTCTCCGCGCTTTCGCGGCGGATGATCGAGGCGAATTCCGGCAGCAAGCTGGCCTTAGCGCGGCAATACACGGCGCGCTTGTACGTCTCGGCTTGATAGGTGCGCTCCGGCAGGACGGTGGTGTCTGCAGATTCAACGCGTGACACTCCAGCGCCCTGCCAGCGCGCTTTTAACTTGGCGAGGTCACGGTTGACCTCGGTCATGGCCGTAGCCAGGTTGATGACCAGCATCTCTACCAGGTGCTCCGCCGGCAGGCGGTAGCCCTTCTGGAACTCGGTCACGGAGAGGTCCGGCCAGAAGCCGTCGTTCTCGATCGCTTGTTCCACAAAGGTGGTGGGTTTCCCGGAAAAGCTCATTGCTGGCCACTCGAATAGGGCGGGAAGCCTGTTTTCAGTGGGACGGTCCATAAATGGGCGGCTCACTTCCACAGGTTCCCGCTGGGGGGGGTAGTCGGTTACTGGGTGACCGGGTTAGCGGCCGCTTTTTCCAAGGCCCTGCGGACCTCTTTGATGCGTGTGTTATTGCCGGCCTGTGCGTACAGCTCCGTCGAACGCTCCAGATGCTTGAGCGCGACGTCCCACTGCTTGGCCTCCATGGCCAGCATCCCAATCAACTTGTGGTACTTGCTCGGGATCTGCTCCGTCAGCTCCCATTTGCCGTCGACAAAAGGCAACAGGTTGGACAGGTACGGCTCCGGGCTACGCTGGGCGGTGTATTCGGCGTAGGCCCACTCACACACGGCGTCAGCAACAAAGGTCTGGATATCCCGGCGCTTGAAGCGCTCGGGCATCTGCTGGCCTTGCTCCATCAGGAAGTCCGCCAGTTCCAAGGCGTCATCGAACTGGACGGTGTCGAACAGCCAAACCATGACCTGCACCGCAACACGGTTAGGGAAATTCAGCCCCGATTCGCAGTAGCGCTGCACGTATTCCTGGTACTTGGGCAGCAACTCATCACGCTTCAGTGCCTGGCGTCCGGCCAGGCCGTTGATTGCGCTGATGCGCTCCAGATCCTGGTCCAACGCCGCTTCCTGCAGCATCAAATGCTTGCGCGCATTGGCGGGGCTGCTCAGTGCATCAGCCGGGGTGTACGCCAGGGCCGCACCCGAGAGGGCAGCGGCAGCGGCAGTTACACCCATGGCCAAGGTGCGGCGCTTGTGCGCAAGGGCGAGGCTCACGCAACCAGCTCCACGTTTTCGGTCAGCGCGATCTTTTCCAGTTGCTCGATCACGTAACCTTCGTTGCGGCTGTTGTAGTCCTCGACGCGGGAGCGTTTAGGGTTGTCGACCGTCTGCTTACGCCAGCTCGAATCCTGGAAGTAGATCGACAGGTTGTCCCAGCTGGTGACCAACACGGCGTTGACCGGGAAGTTCGGCACGCTGAACGAAGGCAGACCGCCATAGGTCGCGATGACCTGCAGGTTTTCGATGCGCTCTTTCTCGGTCGGGGTGTCGCCCTGTTTGGTGTACAGCTTGGCCTTGTCAGCCGCCAACAGGTCGGAACCGATGATCGCCACAAGGTCGCCGTCTTCGCGCAGGATCTCGTCAACCATCTGCTTGGTGTCGTGCACCAGGGCATCGAGGTTGGCATAGTCGCCACCGGCGCCCAGCTTGACCTTGTCAGCGGTGGCGCCCTCTTTGAGAACCTGCTGCGGGGCCTGCTCACGCAGTTGCTGCAACCAGCCCTTGTTCACGTCCTGCAGCTTGGGGTTGGCAGCCAGATCGGTTTGCGTTGCCGCGTGAGTGCCGTGGAAGCCGATGACGATTCGATCCTGGGCAATGCGCTTCTGCACAGCGGCGGAATAGCGATCTTTGAAGTCCGGAAACTTCGCCCAGGCGTCGATCTTGGCGTATGGCAAACCCACGTCGGACTGGGTGTCGCTCAGCTCGTAGGTGGTGTTTTCCAGCGCGGAAGCGTCCTTGGCTTCCCGATCGGTCGTCTTGGTGTTGGTGCGGCCAGTGACCGGACCGTTAACACCGATGAACACCTTTTCACCCTTGATCTCGCTGACCGGAACGACGTTGATACGCTCCAGGAAATCGGCCTTGGCGGTGATCGAGTCGTTCAGCTCTTGAGCAATGGACGGCTCGACGCTGAAGGTCTTGGTGGCGCTCTCGATGCCGTAACTTTCGGCGATCGCCTCCTGCAGCTCTGCGTATTGCTTGGCGCCATTGGCGCTCAGTGGCTGGCCCATATCAGAGCACCCGCTTTTTGGCGGTAGTTACCGGACCCGAGGTGCGGGGCAACTGGCGACCGCTCGGGGTGTTCTGCAGTGCGGTGAACTGCTTCTGCAGCTTCGCCAAACCGGCAAGAACAGCTTTGTTGCCGGAATTACGGCTGAGGTTCTTTTCTTCCTCAGCGGTGGCAATGATCACGTCGACCGCGCTTTGTACGTCGTCGACAGGCTCGTCGTCGATCTCTGGCACTACTTCAGCGAAACCGTCGACCAGGGCCTGCAGACCAGCAGTCACGATCAACTGCTGTTCAATCAGGGCCTGAATAGCCTTGGCTGTAGCTTCATCCATTGGGGGTTTGCTCTCTGTGGGGGATTGCGGGTTTGCGGGGATTTCTTCGATGCCGAAGCGTTTGAACAACCCCGTAAACGCGGTGATCAGCTTCTGCAGTTCGCCTTGTGGCTGGGTGTCACGCAGGGAGCCCAATTCAACTGACGCGGCGTAGTACGCGGTCTGGTTGGTTTTCTTGGAAAAGTAGAGTTCCTGCGTGCCCAGGCTGGCTGGTTCGTCAGTGACAGCCAGACCGGACAGGTAGGCTTTGCCACTGCCGGCGAAGTTCGGGGTGATCTCGATGCTGGTAAATAGCTTCTGGCCCTGATCATTCAGGTACAGCAGTCGATCGTTGGGCTTGAGCTGGGCTTCCAGGGCAATTTGCCCCTCTTCCAGGTCATCGCCCTCTTCCACCAGGCGCACCGCATAAACGGTGCCGTGGGAACCACTCCAGCGTTCGTGGTCGCACCAGATCACAGCCGTGTATTTGGACGGTTTGTAGGTCTCGGCGATATCGCGCAGTTCCTGGGGAAGGATCTCGCGGCCATCGGCGGTGGTGCCGCTGGTGGCGACACGTTTCCAGAACGAAACAAGGGAACGGGGCATGGGCGATAACTGCGCTCAATCGGTGGTTTGAGCCGCCAAGATATGGAGCAAAACGCCCCCTAACAAACGGTTCAATTGCGCGTTCCTCCTAGATTCACGATCTAGGTTGATCGCAGAATTTAACCCCGCGTTTTCACCGTTTTCGCCGCATAGACTGCGGCGCATGTACTACTCGACCGAAGTTAAAGAAGCCGCCAAACGCCTGTTTCTGCGCCGCTGTAAGGCCAAGGAAATTCAGGCGCAACTCAACCTGCCCAACATCCGGATCGTCTATTACTGGATCCGCCAGGGCAGCTGGGAAGACATGCTGTCGGACGAAGAACCGCTCACCGCTGTCGGCCGACGTATCACGCTGCTACTGGACAGGGTCGGCAGTCTGTCCAAGGACGATTTGAACGAGCTGGACCGGCTGACAGTGGTGCGCGAACGGCTGCTCAAACAAGCGGCGAAACCGGCGCCGGTGGCATTGATCGGAGACGAGACAGGCGATTCCCCGGAACCTCGCCAGCGACCCCGTGGCGAACGTTCCGGGCGTGGCGAAGGCGGCGGCAAGAAGAAAGAGAAAAAGGCCAAGAACGACATCAGCGGGCTGACCGAAGTCGATTTCCTGGATAAGTTCATCAGCAAAATGTACCGCTACCAGCAGGAGCTGTTCGCGGCCAAACAGAACCCGCTGACTTGCCGGATCCGCAACATCCTAAAAAGTCGTCAGGTCGGCCTGACCTACTACTTCGCCGGCGAAGCGTTCATGGACGCGGTGTTGAGTGGCGACAACCAGGTCTTTCTGTCGGCCAGCCGATCGCAGTCCGAGATCTTTCGCAGCTACATCATCCAGTTCGCCAAACAGTGGTTCGACATCGAGCTGACCGGCAACCCGATCGTGCTGAGCAACGGCGCTGAACTGCGCTTTCTCAGCACCAACAGCAGCACCGCCCAGGGCTACCACGGTCACGTCTACGTCGACGAATATTTCTGGATCCGCGATTTCGAAAAGCTCAGCACCGTGGCCAGCGCCATGGGCACCCACAAAAAATGGCGCAAGACCTATTTCTCGACGCCCAGCGCGGTGTCGCACCAGGCCTACCCGTTCTGGACCGGCGAAGACTTCCGCAACAGCAAGCGCGGGAAAAAGGCCGGCGGCACCTGGCCGATCGAGGCGGCGTATACCCAAGGTGCGCTGTGTCCGGACGGCCAATGGCGCAAGACCATCACTATTCAGGATGCGATCGACGGCGGCTGCGATCTGTTCGACCTCGAGCAGCTGCAGCTGGAGTACGACGAGGACAAGTTTCAGCAGCTCTTCTACTGCAAGTTCATCGACAGCACACAGAGCGCGTTCGGCCTCAAGGATCTGGAGCGGTGCTATTCCGACCTGTCGTTGTGGGAGGACTACAAGCCCGACGAGGAACGACCGTTCGGCAACAGTCCGGTCTGGCTGGGTTACGACCCGAGTCGCACCCGCGACGACGCGACGTGCGTGGTCATCGCCCCGCCGCTCGAGCCTGGTGCGAAGTTCCGGATCCTGGAGAAGCACAGCTGGCGAGGACATTCGTTCACGTACCAGGCCGCCCAGGTCAAGAAGCTGACCGAGCGCTTCAATGTCCAGCACATCGGCATCGACGTCACCGGCGTGGGCTACGGCGTGTTCGACCTGGTGCGCGACTTCTACGCCAAGGCGACACCGATTCATTACAGCCTCGAGGCGAAGAACGCCCTGGTGCTCAAAGCCCAGGACACGATCCAAGGCAGCCGCATCGAGTGGGATGCCGGATGGACCGACATCGCCCAGGCGTTCCTGACCATCAAGCGCGGCACCACTAACAGCGGCCAGGTCACCTACAGCGCCTCGCGCACAGATGCCACCGGCCACGCCGACATCGCCTGGGCGGTCATGCACGCCCTGGCCAACGAACCCTTGAACACCAACAAGCGGCGTCGTAGCCGCTACGTCACGAGTGGAAACGATGCCCAAGCTTCGACGCAAAAAACGCCTGGTCAACCATCAGGTGCAACAGCAACAGCCAATGCGGGCGTTTACGTTCGGCGAACCCGAACAAGTGCTATCGGGAAACATCGGCGAGTACGTGGGGGTGTTTCCCAGCGACGACGGCGAAATTTACAAGCCACCGGTGTCGCGCACCGGTCTGGCCAAACTGCTGCGCGCCAATGCGCACCACGGCGCTATTCCGAAGTTCAAGCGCAACCTGCTGCTGCGTGAGTTCATTCCCTCGGCCGGCTGCAGTGCTCGGACAATGGGCTGCGCAGGTCTGGACTACATGGTGTTCGGCGATGCGTTTTTTTATCGCGACATCAACGTCTTCGGCCAGGTGCTGGAGCTGCAGCATCTGCCGGCGATCAATATGCGGGTGAAGGTGGACGGCGGTTTCCGGATGCTGTTACCGGACAACAAGTTCATGGACTTCGACCAGGAGGAGATCGAGCACGTCATGGACTACGACGTCGAACAGACCATTTACGGCATTCCGGATTACCTGGGCGGCCTGCAGGCGCTGCTGCTCAACGAAGCCGCAACCCTGTTCCGCCGGCGCTACTACAGCAACGGCGCCCACGCCGGCTACATCTTCTACACCAACGATCCGGATCTGACCGAAGAGGACGAAGACAACCTGCGCGCGCAGATCAGCTCCAGCAAGGGCGTGGGCAACTTCCGCTCGATGTTCGTCAACATCCCCAACGGCAAAGAAAACGCGATCCAGATCATCCCCGTAGGGGATTTCCAAGCCAAGGACGAGCTGGAGAAGGTGAAGAACATCACCCGCAACGACGTGATCGCCGCTTGGCGAATGAATCCAGCACTCGCCGGCATCATTCCGGAAAACAGCGGTGGTTTCGGCGACATCGAAAAGATTGACCGGGTGTACACCAGCAACGAGATCAGGCCGATCTGCCAACTGTTCAATCAGGTCAACGACACGCTTCTACCGGACAGGCGAATCAACTGGAGAGAAGCCGAAACAGTAGTTGATTATCCCGCATCTATTGTCTAGCTAAGAGATTGCCACTACACAATATGGCAAACTGGTGGCGATTGGCTTCCCTGGGGAGGGACATAATGAGAGTTGAATGCAAATGCGGGCACAGAGGACGGATCGCTTCACGCGAGAAGCTATCAACGGAGTTCGCCAAGTTGTACTGCCAGTGCCTGGACGCAAAGTGCGGGCACACATGGGTCGCAAATCTGACGTTCTCGCACACGTTGAGCCCATCGGCTCAGTCTTTCGAAAGGATGTTGTTCGACCATTTGCGGGATATGCCCAGAGCGAAACAGCGGGAGCTGTTCGAGCAGCTGGGATCACAGGCGGTGGCGTGATTTGCAAACCGCCGACTCATAGGTGTCGGCGATCGTATCTATCCATTGAGCTAACAGCGATCAGCTTGCTTCCAGTTCTTCTGGAATCGTCGCCAATGCCTCGGTGAGGCGCCGTAGTTGCTTTCGATCTTCTTCGGTCAACTGGCGATATAGCCCAACCAGGCGACGTTCAATATTCGAGAGGGCGTGCCATTCAAACTCAACAGTTTGTACATGACCGTTATCGATTCTTGCGCGATCCAACATGCTCACTACTCCATATAAGTGCATTGCTGAATCGACGTTATCGGGGACTGGAAACGGCTTTAAAACCGGGGTGCGACGAATGTCTTACATGTTTTGTTACAAGTTAATTCGAGCTCTTGGCAACGTCATCTGCGATGGCCTGCAGAAAGCGACGCACAGATTTTTGGTCTTCCTGAGGCATGCTGCGATACCGCTTCACCATCACCTCTTCGTCCGCGCTCAACCCCCCAACGGGAGAAGGCGTTCGGACGCCCGTGACGACATACAGGATGTCGAGACCCACGGCATGCAAGGCCTTCAAATAGCCAGTATCCGGGCGGCGCTCATCTCGTTCGTAGCTCCCTTGAGTGTTCCGGGTTACGCCGCCAATTTGAGCCATTTCCTCTTGTTTAAGCCCCAATCGAACCCTTTCTTCGCGCAAGCATTCGCCCGCACTCAACTCCGAGATCTCACTAGATGACAATTTTTTCAAACTTTAGCCCCTTTACAGGACAAATAAACTGGTCATAATCAGCGCCGTACGAACACGAATCCACACAAACGCACACGAGCGAACACTATGCCCGCCACCCTTACACCCGAGCAAGCCCGCGAGGCCTTGGATCACAAAGGAATGAGCATTGCGGAGTTTTGTCGGATCCACACGCTGAATAAGAATTTGGTCAGCGACCTTTTAAACGGTCGTAAAAAAGGTCGCCGCGGGGAGGCACATCGCGCCGCAGTGTTGCTGGGCATCAAAGACGGCGTGATCGAACAGTAATAGCACCGGGCCACAGGGAAAAGCAGAACATGAAAAGCACAGTTCTAAAAACTCGGCGTCAGGTAGTCAGCGCAATCATCTGCGCCTATCCAGGCGGACGCGAATGCGCAGCCCCTCGCATCGGTCTGCCACTCAAAAAGTTCGACAACCACGCCTATGAGAACAACAAGAGTCGCCCGTTGACCGACGCACAGATCCACCAGCTCGAGCTTGAGGCTGGGACAACATTTCTACCCCAGTACATCGCAGCAATGTACGGCGGGATGTTCGTTCCAGTGGTTGAGCCTGAAGCGTTGGACAACGTCGAAATGTACACCCGCTGCGTCCAAGCCTCAGCCAAGAAGGGCACCGTCGACCACCTCATTGAGGAGGCGTTGAAGGACGGGATCATCAGCGAGGCCGAGGCCGAAGCGATCCTTCACGCGGACTCACTGCACCTCGCGGCCAGACACGCCGAAGTTCTCGCCGTCATCCAATTGCACGCGTCTAAGTCGGGGAAAGCCAAATGAACATCGCTTCCAAGGATCTGGATTACCGCAGCACTATCCGGGCTGCTGCTCTCACATTCCTTGAACGTCATCAAGGGGAGCACCTTAGCGATCAAGGTCAATTCATTGAGCGCACCGCCAACCACCTGGTGGATAGCTTTCAGGCTGATAAGCCGCTTGCGATCCGGCTCACCTGTGAAGCAATGAGCGACCTTCACGAAATCAATGTCCGGCAACGGCTCGATATCCATGCAAGTGAATCCCATGCGGTGGTCATCATTGACCCGGTCCGTGGTTGCACTTGGTCGGTGCCTGTCCACCTGATCTACGAACACTTGATAGCCGCCGGCCGCGCCACCCGTATCACCTCCGCCACCTAAGCCCCCCTACCACTGTCCTGAGCCTGCTAGTCGTGGGTTTGGGTGAGCTGCGCCCGAAATTGAGGTTTGACGATGGAAAACGCCATGAACATCAACGCAAAACTGACGCCCGATCAGGCGAAGGCGCTCCTGGCCAGCCTGCGCGAGCAATACCGTCTCAGCTTCAACGACCTTTGGTACGCGGACCAGTACCGCCTGATTCCCGATGGCCTGCGCCACGGATCGATCCTTGCCAACAGCCCTGTGATGGCCGCTCAGAAACACCTGATCGGCGCCCTCACCCAAAGCCTCGGCCTCAGCCTTAAAGCAGCGAAAAAATCATGATGAACGAAGACATCCGAACTCAAGTACTTCAACGGCTGGAAGACGACTTCGGCTTGAAGTTACGTGTAGGCACGAACTACATGCGAGGCGGCGTGTGCCCTGCCTGCAACAAGAAAGAGCTTTATGCCCGCCACGACAAACCCTGGCAGATCCGCTGTGGCCGCCCAGAGCGCTGTGGTCATATCGAGCACGTCAAAGAAATTTATGAAGACCTGTTCGAGGATTGGAGCAAGCGAGCGCCGGCGACGGACAACGATCCGACCGTAACGGCCCGTGCGTATTTGGAATTCGCCCGGGGCTTGAACACTGGAAATATGACCGGTTGGTTCACCCAAGAAAACTACGTCAACCACGAAACGAACGAGTCGAGCGCCACGATTCGTTTCACCCTGCCGAACGGTGGCTATTGGGAACGCCTGATCGATCGCCCTTACCGCTTCGGCAAAATGAAGGCCCGCTTCAAGCCCAAATACAGCGCCCAAGGTGAGTGGTGGTGCCCACCGAGTGTGGACTTGGCCACCGTAAAAGAGCTGTGGATAGTCGAGGGCATCTTTGACGCCGTTGCCCTGGTGCAAAACACCGTCGATGCGGTGTCAGCCATGTCGAGCGTGAATTTCCCGATCGAAGCTTTGAAGCAACTGCTCGAGCAGCGTCCGGGCAATCTTCCCACTCTGGTCTGGGGTCTAGACAACGAACCAACTGCACGCGCCTACCTGCTGCGCTGGGTGAAACAGGCCCGCGAGATGGGCTTCACGTGTAAGGCTGCGCTCATTCCGCAGCGGGATAAGAAAGTCGACTGGAACGACCTGCACCAGCGCTGGCAGTTCGAAGAAGAAGGTAAGGCCCGCAACGACAAGCGCAAGCGTAATTTGGATGCCGCACGCCATGAAGGTGATTTGCTGTTGGCTCCCTCGCCGAAAGAGAAGGCGCTACTGATGTACACCTGGGAAGAAGGATTCCCGGAGTTCGCTTTTGATTTCGGCAACCAGACCTACTGGGCGAAGTTCGACCTGTCGAAGCTCGAAGAGGAGCAGAAAGCGCTGGCAACCAGCGAAGACCACGAAGACCAGCATCTCAACGATAAAGCAGCCCGCCGCAAGGTGCTGCAGAACGTCTGCAGCCTGAAGCTTCTGGCTAACTGCCGCTTTGAGGCGCTGTACAAGCAGGTGAACGACGTCACCAACGAGGCGTGGTTTTACTTCCAGGTGCTGGGTATCCACGACGATCTGGGCGAGAACTACACCTTCACTCCGAAACAGATCTCCTCGAGCAGCGAGTTCAAGACCCGTCTGATGTATTCCGGCGCCACTTGGCTGGGCACTCAGAAGCACTTGGACCAGATCATCATTCGGCAAACCGAACGCCTGAAAACCGTGGAGACCATCGACTTTCTGGGCTACAGCCGTGATCACAAGGCGTACATCTTCAATGACATCGCCATCCACGGCGGATCTGTCTACAAGGCCAATGACGAGGACTATTTCGAGTTCGGCAAGCAGCGGGTCAAATGCCTCATGAAGTCGGTAAAGCTCAAGATGGCCTTGGACAGCAAGGGCTATCGCGAAGACTGGCTACCGAACCTTTGGACCGTCTTCGGCGAGAACGGAATTCTGGCCCTCACCTACTGGTTTGGCTCGCTGTTCGCTGAGCAGATCAGGGCTGAGCATGAGAGCTTCCCGTTCCTGGAAATGTCGGGCGAGCCCGATTCGGGCAAAACCACGCTGATTAAATTCATCTGGAAACTCTTCGGGCGGATCTATGAGGGCTTCGACCCGGCCAAAAGTTCGTTCTCGGGTTTGAGCCGTGCGATGGGCCAGGTTGCCAACCTCCCATTGGTACTCCTCGAGGCAGACCGAAACACCAACGAGGACAATACCAAGGCTTTCGAGTGGGACCAGTTCAAGGACTTCTATGGCGGCGGCACCCTGCGTACCCGTGGCGTCAAATCCAACAGCAACGACACCTACGAGCCGCCGTTTCGCGCGTCCATCGTGATCGCCCAGAACGCCATCGTCAACGGCCACGAAGCGATCATCAGCCGTATCGTCCGGCTGCCGTTTCTCAAGCCCGTGATCACCGACGAGAGTCGCAAAGCTGCTGATGCGATCGTCCAGGCCGAACTGGAACACGTCAGCCACTTCATGGTGAAGGCAATGCGCGCCGAACAGCAGGTGCTCAAGCGCTTCGCGGAGCTGTATCCCAAGTACCGTGCCGAGCTTTGGGCGACCCGTAACCTGGCATCCGATCGGGTCATCAAGAACCACAGCATGATGCTGGCCTTGCTGGATTGCCTGCAGCTTGTCATCGCGATCCCGGACTACATGGTCCAGGCCTGCCGCAAATACATTCTGAAAGCAGCGAACGAGCGCCAAGCGGCGATCAGCACCGATCCGAAGGAAGTGAACGAGTTCTGGCAGGTTTTTGACTACCTGGAATCGCTGCCTTCTGCGCCGATGGTCAACCACAGCAAAAAAGCCGGCGTGATTGCCATCAACCTCAACCAGTTCGCCGAAGTCGCGCTCGAGCACCGTCAGCGAATTCCGGACCTCGCCGTACTGCGTCGCCTGCTTAAAGACTGCCGTGCTCACCAATGCCTGGACACTCAGAAACGGGTGGAAAGCGCGATCCGTGCCCGGCAGCAGGACATGGCACCAACCGCCCACATCCCTTCCACCATGCGCTGCTTCATTTTCCGGGAGTAGCCGCCATGCAGATTCAGCTGATCAACGATCAGGATCGAGACATCGCAATCGCTGAGATACGCCGGCTGAATGCGGTAATGGCTCAGTTTGGAAATGAAAGCCGGACGGTTTACGCCGAGGCCTATGCCCTATGCGGGTTGGTCGATGCTTTGGAGGTCCGGGCCAGCCGTGGCCATCGGGAGATTCTCGTCCTGGACTGCACAACTGCGCAGATTCAGGCCGTTATGGATTGGCGGTCTTGGGACGACGTCGGGGAATTTGAGGATTTGGTCATTCACCTGGTGCGAAAGGCTTGAGCCTAGCCACCAGATCCAACGCCGGCGATCGCCGGTAAAGAAAGGCGTCGAGGGGAGGCAACCCCTCGGCACCAACCACCACTGAGGGCAACACCATGCAAGCACAGCACCAAAGCAGCAGCGCCCCGAAGGCTATCACATCACCGGCCGGCGGCGTGCAGGAGGCTCGACACTTGATGGCCATCCGCATCGTCGGTACCGCGCTTTTTGATTACCAAGTGCGCAAGACGCCCGATGCTCGGATCCGCCTCGAGTCACTGGCCACCATGGCCCACCTACTCGGTGACCTCACTGCAACCGAGGCTGCTGTGGTGGCCCAGCTGTTGGCCAAGCCCACTCTGTTTGGAACTTCCGTATGAACCCGATTGCACAACAAGCGCCGGAGCGTGCCAGAGCTTGCACTGCTGATGCGAACAAAGGCGGGTCGACCACGCCGGCAACAGAAAGAATCCGGCCTGCAATGGCTAGCCAGCGGCTTGATCTGCCCAGCGTCTGCGATATCTGTGGATTCGCACGTTCGACACGCCGGCACAAGGTCTGCAGCAAGCTACGTCAGCAACGGAAAGCGGATGAATGGGCTTCGCTGATGGCAGAGAAACTTGCTGCTCGAGCAGCCCGCGAAAAACGCTATACACGCTAATCCACCGGTCAGCCAGTAAGCCGTCCAGGACGTTCTAACAACAATGCCCCAGTGCAAGTACTACACTGCCTGGGGCGCAATACCGCAGAGGAATACCATGTCGAGCAACGTCTTGATATTTGAAGACCTGCAGCGCATCACGGGCTACCAGCGCCGCTCCGACGTCGAGAGAACGCTGATTGACCAGGGCGTTCGCTTGTTCCGTGGCCGCACCGGTCCTTGGACAACGCTGGACCTCATCAACCAAGCAGCAGGTATGAAGCCCGCAGCAGCAGAGCGATACGAAGCCGACATCCTATGAGGAAAGCACGGAAGCGGGCGCATAATCCGCACATCCCCGCTCACATTGACCAGGCCGCTCTCCCAGCGGCCGTTTACTTTGACCAGAGAAATGAGGGAGTTTGGTACACACTCCACCGTGACGAGGCAGGCAAGCAGCGCCGGCGCAACATTGCGCCGGCGGACGTTTCGCTGGCTGAGCTGCACCAGATCATGGATGAAGCGTCTAACGTCGATCGGGGGACGCTCCGCTATGTGTGCGAGCAATTCCATGACAGTGATCGCTACAAGAAGCTCAGCTCAAAAACCCATAGCGACTACTGCTACTCCCGTGACGTCCTACTGACCTTACCCACCAAGCTGGGCAAGCCACTGGGTGATCTGGCGGTGAAGAAATTCACCTCGGCCCTGGTGCAGCGAATCGTTGATCGATTGGCAGACGAAGGCACTCCCTCCAAGGCCGCACACGCCCTTCGCTACTTGCGTCGAGTGTTGCAGTGGGGCCGCAACCGCGGTCACTTGGAGGTGAACCCCGCGCTTGGCATCGAGGCCCCCGTCGAGCGTAAGCAACGCCGCCTGCCGAACCATGAAGTCATGGACACACTTATCGATCGGGCAATTGCGCGGGGACTGCTGATACGGGGCGAGAAAGGCGGCTGCCCCGAATACCTCGGCTACGTCATGGAGCTGGCGTATCTCTGCAGGTTACGCGGAATCGAAGTCGTTACCCTGACCGACGCAAACGAGCTGGAGAGCGGGATTCTCACCAACCGTCGAAAGGGAAGCCGGGACAACATTGTTCGTTGGACACCACGCCTGCGAAAAGCTTGGGACCACGCCAAGGCCTACCGAGCCAAGGTTTGGGCGAAGCGCAAAACCGCGATACCGATCGCGCCGTCACGACGAAACATCATCGTCGCCAGCCATGGCGGGCCACTTCGCAAGTCCAGCCTGGATACAGCCTGGCAGCGTTTCATCACCCTAGCTCTCGCCGACGAAATCATCACGCCCGAGCAGCGGTTCGCCCTTCACGATCTTAAACGACGAGGCATTACCGACACGGTCGGCACCCGGGCGGATAAGCAAGAAGCCAGCGGCCACCGCGACCCGAAGATGATGGACGTGTATGACCACAGTCTGCCAATCGTATCCCCATCGGGTGAATGAGCAACACAACGTTGCCGCACTCATGTCTGCTAGCCTGTGCAGGACGCAAACCATCAGGGAGATTGAAATGACAGATGAGAATATATCGCCGCTGCAGCACACGATGCGGCAACTCGTGGATTTATCAATGCGGGAAGGTTATTGCGACATTACCTTTCACAACGCACCTCCACTGATTGGCGTTCGTCTGAGCCCTACGTTGAATGCCGCACTAATGTACGGCGCCGGGGCGGCGAAAATCACTGAATTAATGGACAGAGTAGAAACGAGAAGCGGAGCAGTGTTCCGCGCTGTTGATGTCTGGGTAATAGTCCAGTTCCCCGACGGTCTGCCCACGGCAGAGGAGCTTGCAAACGTAGACCTCGCTGGTGGTGAAGCTGAGGTTCTTCCTGGTAAATCGATGCGACTGATGGCTCAGCAGATCTACCACTGCAAAAATGACGTTGAGACAGAAGCAATGCTGCGACGAGTACTTGCCGCCTGACCTACGATCGGATCCCAGCACGTAACAAGCGAAATGAAGCCCGCAGAGAACGCGGGCTTTCGTTTGTCCGCACGTAACAAGGAATCACGTAAGTCATTGATTTTACTATTTGAAGCACCTTCCTTGTAATCAGTAGGTCCCGGGTTCGACTCCTGGTGCCGGCACCACATTAGGCTCCATTGCATTCCATCGAATGCTCTGGAAGCCCCGAAAACCCGCCCTTTGGCGGGTTTTTTCGTTCCAGGACCCTCTGTCGGGATCCAACAAAATCCCCCTTCCCCGAGGGTATGTTAGGGGTACTGCGATTTCCCGGTCAGGAGCGCGTACCCCTATGCCACGTCTAGCGATCCCCCTCAGCGACCTGCAATGCCGCACGGCCAAAACCCGCGAACGCGCCTACAAACTGTTCGACGGCGGCGGCATGTACCTTTTCGTCAAACCCAATGGCGTGAAGACCTGGCGCTTGAAGTACACCAAGCCCAGCGGCAAGGAAGGCACGCTCATCATCGGCAATTACCCCATCGTTACCCTTTCCGTCGCACGACGTAAGCGAGACGAAGCCAAGGCGTTGCTGCTCGACAACCTCGACCCAATGGAAGAAAAGAAGAAGGCCAAGATCGTAGCCCAACGGGCGGCACTGCTTTTCGAAACCGTTGCTCTGGAGTGGCACGCCGACATGTCCCGTCGCTGGACCGAAGGCCACGCAAAAACCGTGATGAGCCGACTGCGTACCCACGTCTTCCCGCTGATCGGCCAACGACCCATCGCTGAACTCGACACCCATGACCTGCTAGAGATCACCCAGCGCATCAAGGAACGCGGCACCATGGATGTGGCGTTAAGGGTACAGAACTACTTATCCACCATCATGCGCGGGGCCAAAAGGGCTCGGCAGATCACCATGAATCCTGCACTGGATCTGGCAGGCTCGATTCACGCGCCGCGCACAATCCATCGCCCGGCCCTCTCCCTCAACCGCCTACCCGAACTGCTGCACCGGATCGACAACTACAACGGCCGCGAGTTGACGCGCCTCGCCGTCCTGTTGACGTTGCATGTATTTGTCCGCTCCAGCGAACTGCGTTTCGCTCGATGGAGTGAGTTCGACTTCCAACGCGCCATGTGGGAAATCCCCGATACCCGCGCACCGATTGAAGGGGTACGCAACTCCACGCGTGGGACCAAAATGAATGGCGACATTCAAATGGTTCCGCTCTCGCCGCAGGTCATCGAAATACTGGAGCGCCTGCGCAGCCTCAGTCGCTTTTCAGAGTTAGTGCTACCGGGCGACCACAAGTACTGGAAGCCCATGTCCGAGAATACGGTGAACACCATGCTCCGCAACGTCGGCTATGACACCAGCAAGGACGTGTGCGGCCACGGCTTCAGGACCATGGCCTGTAGCGCTCTGCTGGAGTCCGGGTTATGGACCGACGCAGCCATCGAAAGACAAATGAGCCACAAGGAACGCAACCGTGTGCGTGCCGCGTATATCCACAAGGCCGAATTCCTCGAACAGCGCAGGCTGATCATGGCGTGGTGGAGTAACTACATCGACGCCAACCGCCATGGGCATGTGACACCCCACGAATTCGCTCACCCAGTCGGCGACAACATCACAGCCCTACAAAATAGCCGTGGCGCATCCAAACGTGGGTAAACCTGTGAGATCACCGTTGTCCGCCCTTCCACGCGGGTCCATCCAAGCGGGGCTGCAAAGCCGCCCTGTTTGGATGGACCTCATTTAAAAAATCTAAAGTCCACGCAAATTGTCTGTGGAAAACCATAGATTTCCACCGGTGGATAATTTCATCCACAGCCGCAGAATTCCCGAAAATTCGAGCCTTGACCCAAATTATCCACAAGCGTAGAAAAGATCGGGCAAAGCGCTGTCTTTGACAGCAACCCAGGTAGCCAGAACCTTTAAGGCTACGCCACACCGTGGTGGTTCTCCCAAAGTGCGATTAGCGTCCGGCGGCTCGCACGGTCACAGCGATGTGATGGATGCCTACTTTTACCAGCGTGCCCACTGCGGCAACTCATTCCCTTTCCTAGCTGCCCTGCAGCAACCTATCCGCTTGGCCATTTCATTGCGCCAACCTGCGCCCGTCTCTTTCTCCCGGAAAGAGACGGGCGCTCCTACCACTGCTGCAGCCCAACTCGTACAAGGCCTTGCGGCATTCCCCCTCGTGACAATCGGCGTGACAAACACCGAAGTCACCAGCAACAGCGATACCGATGATGGTGCCGTAGCCCAGGAATGGATTGCACCTGACTGACAGTCAGGCATGCCCCGGTCATCGCTTCACTGCCTTCACCCGACTCAGGATCTCGCGGCGCTGGTCTCGTCAGCCAGTGCAGTCTCCACCCGCCCACCGCTATCGGTGTTCAGGAGGCCAGATCATGAGACGCCCAAGCTCCCGGTCGTAAGGAGCCGTCAGTCCCGCGTTAGTGGACAACCCTCACAGGTCGCAGGGGCCTTGATCCCTGATAACACTCAACATTCGTGGCGGGATGACGTGGGGAAGGTTTTAAAAGTTTTGGCTTTGAGCGGAGTTCGATCATGGCACTAGTAGGTAAACGTGACGGGCGCAACCATGGCTATGGTCGGCAACTGAGCTATGCCGGGCCGCAAGCGCTAAAAGATCTGTTTGGCGGCGGGCACTATGGGACCGTTAAAGCGCA
Source organism: Pseudomonas sp. EA_65y_Pfl2_P78 (assembly GCF_963970495.1). NCBI lineage: Bacteria > Pseudomonadati > Pseudomonadota > Gammaproteobacteria > Pseudomonadales > Pseudomonadaceae > Pseudomonas > Pseudomonas sp. EA_65y_Pfl2_P78. The sequence continues at coordinate 65,962 of NZ_CAXAON010000030.1, forward strand.
CAGTGATCGCTGGCAGGCGTTTGTGCGTTGGTGTCGGTCGGAGGATGGACCAGGATTTAACGATGCGCGGCAGATTAATTGGCAGACCTTGCTGGACTACGCCGGACATCTGCGCCAACAAGTTGAACGAGGTGAGCTGGCCATCGCGACTGCGCAAAACCGGTTGTCCAGTGTGAATCGGACCCTGGCCGCGCTTCGCGGTGATCAGTATGTGAAGGTCGTGAGTCCGAGCAAGGCGTTGGGAATGCGGCGCTCCAGTGTTCGTCGCTCGGTGCCGCAAGGCCAAGACCGCGAATACGTGAAGCGGGTCGTAGACGTGCTCTGCGGACATCAACAGTCGCGCGCCGCGGCTATCGCGCAGTTGGCGCGAGCCACCGGTATGCGCTTACGCGAGGCGATTTTGGCCGACCTTCCGCGTCTAAAGCGTGAGGCCGAACACTACGGCAAGATCAACATCCAGGACGGCACCAAAGGCGGCCGCTCAGGTGCCTCGGCACCTCGCTGGATTACCATGGATGATCGTATTCGTGACGCTCTTAGGTTTGCCGAACAGTTCTCGCCAACCGGCAGCCGCAACCTGCTTGCACCAAACGAAAGCTACCTCGACTTCTTGGAGGGAGTCGTCCGTCCCGCACGGGACATCCTCCATACGCACCGACTAAAAGGCTTCCATGAATTGCGGGCAGCCTATGCGTGCGAACGCTATCAGCAGATTACCCATCATCCTGCGCCGATCAACGGCGGCAGGTGCAACCGGATAGACCGGCGGCTCGATCAAGAAGCCCGAAGGCAAGTTAGCTACGAGCTGGGGCACGGCCGTATCGACGTGGTCGCGGCGTACATCGGGGGACGACCATGAGCAAGCCATTCGATATGGAGTTGTTCCTGGCTGGTGTTTTGAAAGGGTCATATACCACGCGCCAACGCCATCTGCGTCAGGCGAAGGCGATCCAATCAGCAATTGCGGGGCGCTGGCGACGGGACAACCCTCGGGCTTGGCAGAGAAAACACCTTGATTGGTTTCTCAATCACCACCTGAACCGGCGTAGTGAGTCGACACGCTATTACTACTTGCTGACGGTGCAACTGCTCACTCATCGATTAGAAAAATCATGGGTCTTCAACCGTTAAGTGGGGGGAGAAAACGGCCAAGCTCCGCCGGTCGGTCCAGGGACTTTTGACCTGTCTCCGTCATCCAGCACTGAAATTGACATAAGCCAGACCGTAGACGCGTCTAGGAAATCAGTGGTAATTCAGAGTAGCATGGCTCATGGCCAGCAAATCACAGTCGCCTTAAGGATATAGGTGTATGACGACAAAGGGAATTTTGCCTAACTCATGTTGTAAAGCCGATCGTAGCTATCGCGCCCCTCTGTCTTCGAATCTAGAAAAAGCAAAAGTGCTGCCCGGAAAGCATTGCAGTCTAGAATGATGCCGAAGTTTTATTAATTTCAAAACATGGATTGGCTATGGAACTAAGTCCTAATAAGGTTTGGGAACGCAAGGAGTGGGAGGGCCATGTTAACGACCTTCTGCGGATCAAGCATGGACAAGAAAATTACGTCCCAATTCCTGACAGGCATAACGGTGACGCGGGTATTGAAGGGTATTCGTTCTGTGGAAATGCCTACCAATCCTTTTGCCCTGAGGAGCTATGTAGTACTGCAGAGCTGTATGAGAAGCAACGCGATAAGATGACGACTGATATTAATAAGTTCATCGAAAATAAAGACGGCAATCTCGCAAAATTCTTTAGCTCTACACTAATAAGGAGGTGGATTCTTGTAGTTCCCAACCTTAACTCTAAGTATTTGGTGGCGCATGCAGCCGTGAAAACTGTAGAGGTTGTAGAAGCAAAGCTACCTTATGTTGATAATTCTGACTTTCGAATTTTAGTGTGGGACAGAGGAACTTTTAAACTCGAAGAATCCGAACTTTTAGAGCAGGGCGTGCGGGTTTTGAGGCTAGAAAGAAAGTCCATCACGGACATTGATATGTCTGAATTTCAAACAGACAAGTCAGAGTTTGTAAGGAATATCGATACCAAGCTTCTAAAGCTAAAAAAAGCTCCACAGGCTCATATTGAAAAAACGAGAGAAATCATGCTAAAACAAGCAATTCACTCTCAGAATATGCTAACAGACTTGAAGCAGGACTACCCTGAATATCACTCTCAAATTATGGGAGGAGTAATTGCTCGAGAAGAACAGTTGTATATTGAGTATTTCGAATCCGTACAAAAAAGTCCAGCGCAGCAAGTCGAGGTTTTGAAAGGGAACCTCGAGAAAAAGAGCAAACTGCATGAAGATAATTTGGAATGTATTGCAGCTGGTACGGTCGCGGATTGGATAATGCGATGCAATTTGGACTTCGAACAATGAACATATTAGATATTGTACCTAAGAAAGCGGTCTTTCGCCAAACAGGAACCCCTGTAGAGCCAGAGCTACGGCCTGTTTGGCGAATATCTTTGATTGCGTTAATTTTGTCATTGCTTAGTTCTGGGAACAAAGCCAATGCCAAAAAGATCCAAGTCTTATGTTCCTTGATTTCTTCCTCAGACAAAAGGCAACAATATTTTTCGCCCACTAAAGATTTACTTGATAACTTTAATGTGAGATTCGACCCGCTGGTGGATAGAGCTATCGACCTAGGGATAGGGGAAAAAGTTTTCGAACTGGACTCGTCTAAAAGCATTAAACTCACCAAGAAAGGGTTGGAATTTGCAAAAAAAATTGAATTCGATAAAGAAGTTTTTATTAACGAGAAAGGATTTATTCTGAAGTTCAAAAAGTCTTTTTTTACAGATGAAGTTATTGATCGTCTTATCGCGGGGGTGCGTTTGTGAGCAAGTTGAAGCTGAGAAGACTAAGGATAGTTTCGCAAACGAACGAAGGTCGATACGGTGTAGACATACCATTCTTTAAAGGGCTGAATATTATTCAGGCTGAGAATACTTTCGGCAAGTCAACGTGTATACAAAGTATTATTTATGCTTTGGGGCTGGAGGGGACTCTAGGGCCTTCTAGAAAGACTCCGTTAAAGTCTGCTTTAACGACCAGATTGAAAAAGGCAGATGGTAGCTATGCTTTGATTTCGGAAACAAAGATTTTCCTCGAAATTGAAAACTCGTCTGGTGCTGTGGTTACATTAGTTAGAAGTAGCATAGAAAGTAAAAACAGGTTAATTTCTGTTTCTCAAGGTGCGCCCGGCGATGTTGAGAACCTTCCTAGTAGCGCTTTGACAGATTATTTTGTACGAGATCCTGGGGCGGCTGTGAGAGACAGAGGATTTCATCAGTTTCTAGAGAAATTCTTAGGGGTAGACGAACCGCAGGTAATTAAGTATGACGGTTCTTTTTCAAACTTATACCTTGAATCAATTTTCGCCGTAAACTATGTAGAGCAAACGCGCGGGTGGGGCGGAATTTTGAATGTGCTCCCGACTTATTTGCAGATTAAAGAACTTTCCAGCAAAATCATTGAGTACAACTTAGATCTTGATATTCAAGAGAATAGCAAGAAGCGGCAACAGCTTTTGGTCAGGCAGTCCGATTTAGAGTCTGTTTGGACTGTTAATGTTGAAAGGCTTGTTTCGTTGGCGAAGCAAGTTCAAGCGTTTTTATCAGGTAATATTTCGGATGATATAAGTAAGCAGGCGGCAATAAACAGCGCATCTGATATTTATTTTCTTGACACCGATTCCAAAGAGGTTAGCCTCGGTCAATATGTTAAAAATCTGAAAACGGATTTAGAAAAAATTAGGTCTGAGTCAAAAGCTATTGAAATTGATAGTCAAAAAATTCCTGGACTTGAGCTTGAGCTAACGTTGCTGACAGAAAAGCTTACTGCGGAGGAGGCTGCGTTTTCTATTCTTATCTCAGATCTGGATGTCAGCGATGAGTACATAAAATCTATTGATAAAAGAACTGCCTCTGTTAGAGAGAGTTTGCGTAAATATAACGATGTTAAAAAACTTCAAGATTATGGCTCAGAAGAGAAGTTTAATTTTTTAGAGGGTATTTGCCCAACATGCAATCAGCCGGTTGAAGACTCTTTGCTACCTCATATGCATAACCAATCTGCACTCGGGGTAGATGACAATATAAAGTACCTGGAAAAGCAAAAAATTGTTTTTGACTCGATGAAAGAAGGTGAGTCTAAAAAGCTACTAACAAAAAAGTCACTAATTTCTCAGGCCCAGCATAAAATCAATGCAACTCGTGCGGAGATAAGATCTGTTAAAGAAAGTTTGACGGATGTCAAGGGGGCGCCCTCTCGTGTTCAGCTTAGAAAAGAGATTTTGCTAGAGGAAAGAATTTCTAGTGTAGAAAAGGCGGCAGCCTTGGAAACCGAGATCAAGCAGAAACTAGTTTCTGTAATGTTGGATTGGTCGACAATCACGGGAGCATTGAAAAAGCTACCTTGGGATGGGTTTAGTCGAAATGACAATATAAAGCTCAATGAGCTTCTTAATTTTTTCAAAGAAAATCTTAAAGATTTTGATTACAAAAGTACACCTATTGAAGATTTTGAAATATCTAAGCGCACGTACAAACCTGCTATCGATGAGGTGGATTTAGGTTCTGAGGCGTCCGCAAGTGATAATATTCGAGTTATATGGGCGTATATGTATACTTTGTTAGTTCTGGACTCTCGCTTGAATGGGTTATCCACAAATCACCTTGGGCTCTTGATGCTCGACGAACCACGCCAGCAAGAAACTAAAGAAGTTAATTTTAAGACTTTCATTGAAAAGGCGGCTCGAACATTTGAGTTGGATAAGCAGGTTATCATCGCGACGAGTGAAAAGTATGATGACCTGCTAAAGATGATTGACGGCTTAGAAGTTAATGTTGTTCGCTTTGAAAGCCCAGTAATATCTCGAATTGGTTTGTAATTATAACAGGCACCTGTAAAAAACAGACATCATGCTTGTGATGCACAAGCATGGCGCTACCCCTCCTCAGACAATGCGGCGGGGTTTACTTCCAATTCGGCAATGATGACTTGGGACATCAGTCGCTGCTTCCCGTTACTAGCGAAGACTACGTGACAGAACCTCCAACATCATATCGTAATCTTCCCTCCGTCTAACGATATGGAGTTTTTCTAACGCGGTTGGGTCGCACTTTAGTAGATTGCACTTACCTATTACATCTTCTGAAGCCAGCAAGAGGTTTGCGGAAATTTTGCTTTCCGAGTTTCTGATGTCTTGATCCGTAGGATAAGGCACTATAAGTGGCCGTCGATCCTTGATTGCTGCTCGGGATGCATGCAGGCTTCCGCCAACTAGGTCTGACTGGATCATCATTACGCCTTGGGAGAGTGCGGACTGAGTTTTATCCCGTATCACAAAATTCGTAGGTATTGGTTTAACATCAAACGCAAACTCTGACACTAACGCCCCACCACTAGATAGAATCGACGACGCTAAATCTTTATTTTGCGACGGTGAAACTGTGTGCAATCCATGGGCCATTACAGCGACTGTTTTTCCAAATGATTTTATCGCCTGCTTATGAGCAATACTATCGCAACCTAACGCCAGCCCACTTACAATCGCCCAGCCTTGCTGAACCATCCAGTGAGTCATGCGCTTTGTTATCTCCTCCCCATGAAGCGTAGGCTGCCTTGTACCTATTACAGCGACCGAAGGACTGTTTAAAAGCTCTACGTTCCCCTTGACATATAAAATCGCAACACGAACACCAGAAATCGCTAGTGCTCTAGGAAATTCAGAATCCAATAGGCTAATTATTTTAGTATCATTCTTGGAGGCCATATCTATTTGAAAGTCTGCATATCTACGAGCCTCATCAAACTGCTCGCTGGTGAACGATTTTTTACGCAGATCAGAGGCATACTCACATAGCTCAACGACCGTCTTCAATGGGTACGATGAAAGCGCCAGCACTTTTTCAATAGTGCTTGGGCCAACACCTTTTAATCCACTCAAGATCAAAGCATTGTAAGCGTCATCGCTCATCATTTTCAGTCCCTGGCCCCTGAAATTGTGTGTGCCAAGCTGATGCAAAAGACCTCTTCAGCGCCGTTCGCCCTGCTGTATTTGTCCATATAGTAAAGAGTAGCGCCAGTTGTTACCACATCATCGATCAGAAAAACCAATTTATTTTCAATCTCTGCATCGTCAGCAATCGACAGGCAATCACGCACATTTTCGTATCTTTGAACCATGGTCAAATGCTCTCCATGATGAGACTTTGCCTCAGGAGAAAATTCAAACATATCATCAATTACCTCCACCGTACTGTTCGACAGCGGAGACTCCTCAAGTATGGATTCTATTTGCTCTAAAAAGTTCTCCATCCGCGGAGGCCGATTTTTCTTAGAGGGTGCCGTGGTGATTACTATTTTATATTTTTTAAACAGGCTCTTTATGCCTCCCTTCTCCCTATGAGTTTTTATTTGCTCATTGACCGTATCACGAACACATTTAGCCCACTCAATGGGAAAATTATCAGTATTCTTAAATCTTACAATCTCATTGGTCAGCTTATGCCATTCCCGCCGAGGTTTTATAGACTTATGTTCTGTGAATAGTCGACCCAACGAGATAACTTGAAGTGGCCGCTTTGTTTCTTCCACAGCGCGTGGAGGAAAGTGACCCGCTCGGCAAACTCTTCCAAAGAACCCGTTATGCGCTTGAACTCCTTCGACCAAGCGCTCCAGAATAGGTAACTTTTGACCTATGTCCAAAATCGCTTCAACCAAAGTCTTCTGTTTGACAACCGACGCATCAGGGATTCGCTTTCTCGCCTCATAATGCGGAGAAGCGCCATGGAGCTCTGCTAACACTACCCGGACTCCTGCATGGTAAGCTGCCTCCACGTCTCCGAGGTCATCACCCACTATAACAATCGCTTCGCGATTCGTTACCTCACAAGCTTTCGCCGCCAAAATGATACCGTCAGGGGCTGGCTTGGTATTCTTAACATCCTCGAATGCAACGATTGATTCCCAGTCAACATCCGAATATACCTCACTCAATACTGTACAGGCGTAGCATCGAGGCGACTTGGTGAAAACCGCCAACTTCAAATTTGGAATAGCTCCTTTAAGTTCTTCAAAAAAATCTGAAGATAGTAGCCGCCTGTTTTTCTTGTTAATTTCAGCGATTAAGCGAGACTTATACTCCTGATCTTTATTTCCCAAATTGGAGGCACCGCGAAAGCCCTCCAAGTCGTCAGTCAGTGCCAACGTATTGTCCAGATCAAATATAACCAACTCAAACATCTCAAAATCCCTTTATCGAGTCAAAGGGCAAGACTGATGGGTAGCCGCCATTAATGTCAATATGACACTAGTCTTATTTCACGTACCTAACCGCTCAAGCCTTCACTATGGATAACTTGTTAAGCTGGATGGTGTAGCGCTTGCTAAGAATGTCACGTCGTGAAGAAAGCTAAAAAAATCCTGATTCGATTCCACCAAAAGCCATAACCAGCTGATTTATTTATAGTTACTAGTTGGGGTACGCCAAATTTTCCACCGAACTCCAGACCCGCAGAAAACCTAGCCCCGCTAACCGCTACCGTTCGTCTGGTGCCGGCACCATACAAAACAAAGCCCTCGTAGAAATACGAGGGCTTTGTTGTTTCTGGTACGTCCACTTTTTGTCCACACACTGGAATTCGTGAGAGCGAGCCTGCTCGCGATGAGTCCGTCAAACCCAACGACGATCTGATAACCAAGACAAAGGGCTGACTTTCCAAGGCACCAGAAAACGAAGCAACCTCAACCAAACAGCATCTTTTGCCAATGATCCTCACCCACAATGGAAATCGAAGCTCCTGCCTCCCGCAACTCCACTGCCTTCATGATCTTCGTTCCATAAGTGCTGTGGCGCCACTGCTCATTACCCACGCTACCGACCACCAGGTAATGCACCTTCTTACTCACACCGCCCCCAATCAAACCACCTCGTTCTTCGACCAGCGCCTGACAATCTTTACGCGGCCCAAAGGCATGACACCCGTAAATACAAACATCCGGCCATTCCACACCAAATCAGGGGGCGGTGAATCGAAAGGAAGGTCCGTAGGAGCAACGGCAACAGCACCGCCGACCTTCGCTCCCTCAATGTCCACTCCAGAAAAACCACGCAGTATGTTAAGCAGCTCCAGGGACTCATCCTTGTCTAGAGCATCGTCCTGAAGCATGCACGCCAAACGCGAATACAGCAGATTGATCACCGGATCATTCAGATGCGCGAGATTGTTTTCCAACCATTGCTTTAGAAAAACCGCTTCTGTGATGTTCACAACACCGTCGGCCGCAATCCCAGCGGCCAACCCGACCAAGGCATCGGCGGCACGTCGATCGATACGGGCGCGATGGAAAAATTTGCTGCTCTCGAACTCGTTATGTAGATCCATTACGGGTTTTCCTTTGAGGTGGGCCCCCGGTGTCAGGATAGTTGTCGCCTCTCCGGTTTTTCCAAAAAAAGCATATCGGGGGCGGAAAGAGACTGGTCGTGCCGTACTACTCACCTGAACGCAGAGCCGCATTACTTAAGATGCTGCTTCCCCCGCTGAACCTGTCGATGGCCGAGGTTTCCCGGCGCGAAGGGGTCAGCGAAATGTCTTTGTCCAACTGGCGCAAGCAGCTCAGTT
>NZ_CAXAON010000031.1:0-69366 GCF_963970495.1 Pseudomonas sp. EA_65y_Pfl2_P78
AAGGACGAGGACGGTGTTGTCCGGTGGGGTTGAGGTGGTCATGGATGAGGCTCCTGCGCGGTGGGAACGGGCAGGGGTTATCAGAGCGCTTAATTGGAGATTGCGCACCTGTCAGATCTGACAGGTGTCGACATGTCTCAGACGAGTGGTCATTGAATGGATAAAAAAACCGTCGTCCCGGTTGATTCGGAACGGCGGTTTTTTTGGGGGAAGATATTGCCTGGGAGTCAGCTTTCGCGAGCAGGCTCGCTCCCCAGTTTGGAATGCATTTCAATCTGACATTTGGAATGCGGTCCCCTGTAGGAGTGAGTTTATTCCCTCGCTATTTCGTTCCCCGGCAAAAGTTGGAAAGCTTCTTGCAGTACCCGCCGTGAGCCCGCTCTGGGCGTCAAAAGTTTGCTTTAAAGGAACGAGGAAAACCGGTGGATCGCTCTCAGTTACTCAACAGTGCTCGCTCGAACGTTGCCGATCTCAGTCGAGGCAATCTGGGCGTGCCGCTGTTGCTGCTGGTCATGCTGGCCATGATGATGTTGCCGGTGCCGCCGTTCCTGCTGGACGTGTTTTTCACCTTCAACATAGCCCTGTCAATCGTCGTCCTGCTGGTTTGCGTTTACGCCCTGCGGCCGCTGGATTTCGCGGTGTTCCCGACGATTCTGCTGGTCGCGACCCTGCTGCGGCTGGCGCTCAACGTGGCGTCGACGCGGGTGGTGATGCTCAACGGTCAGGATGGTCACGCGGCTGCCGGTAAGGTGATCCAGGCCTTCGGTGAGGTGGTGATCGGCGGTAACTACGTGGTGGGTATCGTGGTCTTCGCGATCCTGATGATCATCAACTTCGTCGTGGTGACCAAAGGCGCCGGGCGGATTTCCGAGGTGAGCGCGCGCTTCACCCTCGATGCGATGCCTGGCAAGCAAATGGCGATTGACGCCGACCTCAACGCCGGTCTGATCGATCAGAACCAGGCCAAGGCTCGCCGTTCGGAAGTCGCCCAAGAGGCCGAGTTCTACGGTTCGATGGACGGTGCGAGCAAGTTCGTGCGCGGTGACGCCATCGCCGGTCTGCTGATTCTGTTCATCAACCTCATTGGCGGCGTGGCCGTCGGTATCTTCCAGCACCACATGAGTTTCGCCGAAGCGGGCAAGGTTTACGCCTTGCTGACCATCGGTGACGGTTTGGTGGCGCAATTGCCATCACTGTTGTTATCGACAGCGGCAGCGATCATGGTGACGCGTGCTTCCGGTTCGGAAGACATGGGCAAACAGATCAGCCGTCAGATGTTCGCCTCGCCCAAAGCGCTGGCGGTTGCAGCGGGGCTGATGGCGGTCATGGGCCTGGTGCCGGGCATGCCGCACTTCTCGTTCCTGAGCATGGCCGCGCTGGCCGCCGGTGGCGCCTATCTGTTCTGGAAAAAACAAAGTGTCGCCAAGGTTCAAGCGCTGCAAGAGGTCAAGCGTCAGCAAGAGTTGCTGCCATCGCCGGCCCGCGCCATGGAAACCAAAGAGCTGGGTTGGGACGACGTGACCCCGATCGACATGATCGGCCTGGAAGTGGGCTATCGCCTGATCCCGCTGGTGGATCGCAATCAGGGTGGACAATTGCTGGCGCGAATCAAGGGCGTGCGCAAAAAGCTCTCGCAGGATCTGGGCTTCCTGATGCCGACCGTGCATATCCGCGACAACCTCGATCTGGCGCCGAGCGCCTATCGCCTGACCCTGATGGGTGTGATCCTCGCCGAGGCGGAGATCTACCCGGATCGCGAGTTGGCAATCAATCCGGGGCAGGTCTACGGCGCGCTCAACGGTATCAACGCCAAAGATCCGGCTTTCGGACTGGAAGCGGTGTGGATCGAAATCAGCCAGCGGGCGCAGGCGCAATCGCTGGGTTACACCGTGGTCGATGCGAGCACCGTGGTCGCCACTCACCTGAACCAGATTCTGTACAAGCATTCCAGCGAGTTGATCGGCCACGAAGAAGTGCAGCAACTCATGCAGTTGCTGGCCAAAAGTTCGCCGAAACTGGCTGAAGAGCTGGTGCCGGGTGTGCTTTCGTTGTCGCAACTGCTCAAAGTATTGCAGGCGCTGTTGGCCGAACACGTGCCGGTGCGCGACATCCGCAGCATTGCCGAAGCTATCGCCAACAACGCCGCGAAGAGTCAAGATACCGCCGCGTTGGTGGCTGCTGTGCGGGTCGGCGTATCGCGCGCCATCGTCCAAAGCATTGTAGGCACTGAGTCCGAGCTGCCTGTGATCACCTTGGAACCAAGGTTGGAACAAATATTGCTCAATAGTCTGCAGAAGGCAGGACAAGGCTCGGAAGAGGGCGTTCTGCTGGAACCAAGCATGGCCGAGAAGCTGCAGCGTTCGCTCATCGAAGCGGCGCAGCGTCAGGAAATGCAAGGTCAACCGGTGATTCTGTTGGTAGCAGGTCCGATCCGCGCGATGCTCTCGCGTTTTGGTCGCCTCGCCGTCCCAGGGCTGCATGTGCTGGCCTACCAGGAAATTCCGGACAACAAGCAAGTGACGATCGTTGCGACAGTAGGGCCCAACGGCTGAGGTAGTGGTTTATGCAAGTTAAGCGTTTTTTCGCCGCCGATATGCGTCAGGCCATGAAGCTGGTTCGTGATGAGCTGGGCGCTGATGCCGCCATCATTGGCAACCGCCGCATTGCCGGCGGCGTCGAGCTGACGGCGGCGCTGGATTACAAATTGTCGGCGCTGGCGCCGCGGGTTCCGAACATTGAACTCGAAGATGAGCTGCGCAAGACCCAGTCGCGCATCGTCACCGCTCAGGCCGAGTTGAGCCTGCGTGGCGAAGCCGATGGCAATAGCAATCGCCAGATCTTCGCCGGCCTGCCGTTGACCGCTGGCCTGCCGCTGACCGCTGCTGAACCGCTGAGCGAGCCGACTTACGCCGCACCAGCGCGTCCGGCCCCGGCGCCTGCGCAGTCTTCCGGTGGTGTTGATCCGCGTGCACTGGATTCGATGCGTTTTGAATTGAACAGCCTGCGCGAACTGATGGAAGTGCAGCTTGGCACGCTGGCCTGGAATCAGTTGCAAGGCAAGCGTCCGGCGCAAGCCAACCTGTATCGTCGTCTGCAACGTATCGGTCTCTCCGGTCCGTTGTCGCGCGATCTGCTGGCGATGATCACCGATATCGAAGAACCTCGTCAGGCCTGGCGCATGCTGCTGGCGCACCTGGCGCGGATGATCGCCGTACCGGAAGTCGAGCCGCTGGAAGAAGGCGGGGTGATCGCCATGGTCGGTCCGGCAGGTATGGGCAAGACCACCACGCTGGCTAAACTCGCTGCCCGTTATGTGCTTAAGTACGGCGCGCAGAACGTTGCGCTGGTGAGCATGGACAGTTTCCGTATCGGCGCTCAGGAACAATTGAAGACCCTGGGCCGTATCCTCAATGTGCCGGTGACGCACGTCGACCCGGGCCAATCGCTGGTGCAGGCGCTGGATCCATTGCTGCGCAAGCGCGTGGTGCTGATCGATACCGCGGGCCTGCAAGCCAGCGATCCGGCACTGCGCATGCAGCTCGAAAGTCTGGCGGGGCGTGGCATACGTTCAAAAAATTATCTGGTCTTGGCAACCACCAGCCAGAAACAGGTTCTAACCGCCGCTTATCATAGTTACAAGCGTTGCGGGCTTGCCGGGTGCATCCTGACTAAACTGGATGAAACGGCCAGCCTTGGCGAAGTGTTGAGCCTGGCGATCAGTCATGAATTGCCGGTCGCGTACCTGACCGATGGCCCACGGATTCCGGATGATCTGCATCTGCCGCGCCGTCATCAACTGGTCAGCCGCGCCGTCAGCGTGCAAATGCAGGAAGAACCCAGCGAAGAAGCCATGGCTGACATGTTCGCTGATATCTATCACAGCCCGACCAAGCAGGTAGGCTGAGGTATTCATGAACAGTTTTTGTACCTACATCGATGGTCTGCCATGCATTGTTCAGGTTGTGAACGCGCAGCCAGTAATGTGGCCTCCGTCTATGCAAGACAAGGTAAAGAAATAACATGGGCAGCATGCATCCCGTACAGGTGATCGCGGTGACCGGCGGCAAAGGTGGCGTCGGGAAAACTAACGTGTCAGTGAACTTGTCGCTGGCGCTGGCAGAGCTTGGCCGTCGGGTCATGCTGCTGGACGCCGATCTGGGACTGGCGAACGTCGACGTTCTGCTGGGGCTGACCCCCAAACGCACGCTGGCCGATGTGATCGAAGGCCGCTGCGAACTGCGCGACGTGCTGTTGCAAGGCCCGGGCGGAATTCGCATCGTGCCGGCGGCGTCCGGCACCCAGAGCATGGTTCACCTGAGCCCGGCGCAACATGCCGGCCTGATTCAGGCCTTCAGCGACATCGGCGACAATCTCGACGTGCTGGTGATCGACACCGCTGCGGGCATTGGTGACTCGGTAGTCAGTTTCGTGCGCGCGGCGCAGGAAGTGTTGCTGGTGGTTTGCGACGAGCCGACTTCGATCACCGACGCCTACGCATTGATCAAACTGTTGAACCGTGATTACGGCATGAACCGCTTCCGCGTCCTGGCCAACATGGCGCAGAGCCCGCAGGAGGGCCGTAACCTGTTCGCCAAGTTGACCAAGGTCACGGATCGCTTCCTTGATGTGGCCCTACAATACGTCGGCGCCGTGCCCTACGATGAAAGCGTGCGCAAGGCCGTGCAGAAGCAGCGTGCAGTCTATGAAGCCTTTCCGCGTTCCAAGTGCGCACTGGCGTTCAAGGCCATCGCGCAGAAGGTCGACACCTGGCCACTGCCGGCCAACCCGCGTGGCCACCTTGAGTTTTTCGTCGAGCGCCTCGTGCAGCAAACGGCAGGGCCCGTGCTATGACAGCCAGCGGTATGAATTACTACAAGAAGTCGGCGCGTGACGCGCAGTACGAACTGATCGAGCGTTACGCGCCACTGGTCAAGCGCATTGCCTACCACTTGCTGGCACGCCTGCCGGCCAGCGTGCAGGTCGAGGATCTGATCCAGGCCGGCATGATCGGTCTGCTTGAAGTCTCGACCAAATACGACGCCAGCAAAGGTGCCAGTTTCGAAACGTACGCGGGCATTCGAATCCGCGGCGCGATGCTCGACGAAGTGCGCAAAGGGGACTGGGCGCCACGCTCGGTTCACCGCAACACCCGTATGGTCAGCGACGCAATTCGCGCAATTGAAGCTAAAACCGGCCGTGATGCTAAAGATCACGAGGTTGCGGCCGAACTCCAATTGAGTCTCGACGATTACTACGGGATTTTGAATGACACCCTGGGCAGTCGCTTGTTCAGTTTCGACGACCTGTTGCAGGACGGCGAACACGAAGGGCTGCACGAGGATGGCGCCAGTGCTCATCTTGAGCCGTCACGCGATCTGGAAGATGAACGCTTCCAGGCAGCGCTGGCGGACGCGATTGCCAATTTGCCGGAGCGTGAGCGACTGGTGTTGGCGCTGTACTACGACGAAGAGCTGAACCTCAAGGAGATCGGTGAAGTCCTTGGCGTCAGTGAATCGCGGGTCAGCCAGTTACACAGCCAGTGCGCGGCCCGTTTGCGGGGGCGTTTGGGGGAGTGGCGAGCGCGCTGAAGGCAGTGTGGGGACACTGCGAACGAGGCCGGTGCGGTGATGAGCGGCACCGGTCTTGCTCCGTTGTGTTCCAGACAGTCTTCGAGTGCTACGCCGGAATGATTGAAATGGCGCGTCCAGGTGCTGGGCGCGTTTAAGACTGCTTGGAGGTCGAATTGGACAAAAACATGAAAATCCTCATCGTTGATGACTTCTCAACGATGCGGCGGATCATCAAGAACCTGCTGCGTGATCTGGGGTTCACCAACACCGTCGAGGCCGACGATGGCATTACCGCCATTCCGGTACTCAACAGCGGAAACATCGACTTTCTGGTAACGGACTGGAACATGCCGGGCATGACCGGTATCGACCTGCTGCGCCACGTGCGTGCCGATGAAAAACTCAAGCACCTGCCCGTGCTGATGGTGACCGCTGAAGCCAAGCGCGAACAGATCATCGAAGCGGCCCAGGCCGGTGTTAACGGCTACGTGGTCAAACCTTTCACGGCCCAGGCGTTGAAAGAAAAAATCGAGAAGATTTTCGAACGCATCGGCTGATGAACGCGCGGGGGAGCTATGGAGCATAACGAATCTTCACAGGGCGATTTCGAGTCGACCCTGAAAAAACACGCGGTCGAACTGGTCGAAAGCCTTGAAAAAGGCAGGTTCGGCGACGCTGTGCAACTGATCCATGAGCTCAATCAGACCCGTGACCGCGGCCTGTATCAGGAAGTGGGCAAGCTCACGCGCGAACTGCACAGTGCGATTGTCAACTTTCAGATCGATCCGCACATGCCGCAGGCTGAGGAAGTGTCGCAAATCACCGACGCCACCGAGCGTCTGGGCTATGTGGTCAAGCTGACAGAAGCCGCGGCCAACCGCACCATGGATCTGGTGGAAAGCGCCACGCCGCTGGTCAATGGTCTGGCTGACGAAGCCCAGGCCTTGAGTGCCGATTGGGGGCGCTTCATGCGTCGCGAGGTCGGGGCTGAAGAGTTCCGTGAACTGGCGCGCCGGGTCGACGGTTTTCTGTCGCGCAGCAGCACGGACAACCGTGCGGTGTCGGGCAATCTGAACGACATCCTCCTCGCCCAGGATTACCAGGACCTCACCGGTCAGGTGATCAAGCGTGTGACGCAACTGGTCACCGAAGTCGAAAGCAATTTGCTCAAACTCGTGCTCATGGCCAGTCAGGTTGACCGCTTTGCGGGCATCGAACATGACCGTGAGGCGATGCTTGCAGAAAAAGATCCACAAAAACATCTCTCGCAGGGTGAAGGTCCGCAGATTCATGCCGATAAACGAGAAGACGTTGTGTCCGGTCAGGACGATGTGGACGATTTGTTATCCAGCCTTGGGTTCTAGAGTTTTGGAATTTTAGGTTTTTTGGGTTTTTAGACCTGTAGGAGCACCCCATTAATGAGCTTCGGCGCCGATGAAGAGATCCTTCAGGATTTCCTGGTTGAGGCCGGCGAGATTCTTGAGCAACTGTCCGAACAACTGGTCGAGCTGGAAAGCCGTCCGGATGATGCAGATCTGCTCAATGCAATTTTTCGCGGTTTCCACACTGTAAAAGGGGGCGCCGGCTTCCTTCAGCTCAACGAGCTGGTGGAGTGCTGTCACATCGCCGAAAACGTGTTCGACATCCTGCGTAAGGGTGAGCGGCGCGTTGATGCAGAACTGATGGACGTTGTCCTCGAAGCACTGGACGCGGTGAACAGCATGTTCAGCGAAGTCCGCGAACGTGCACCGATCACGGCGGCCACCCCGCAGCTGCTGGCCGCCCTGGCGCGTCTGGCCGAGCCGCAAACGGCGGACGAAGCCCCGGCATCTCCCGTGGCCGAGATGATCGAAGACCTGGTCGTCGAAGGCGATTCGGGCGACGTCACCGATAACGAATTTGAACAACTGCTGGACTCGCTGAACGCCGTCAAGGCTGAAGCCCAAGCCCCGGCGGCTGCTGCGCCTGCGCCAACTGCGGATGCGGCCGCCAGCGATGAAATTACCGATGCCGAGTTCGAGTCATTGCTCGATCAGTTGCACGGTAAAGGCCAGTTCGCGGCTGACGCTGTAGCACCGGCGGCGGCTCCGGCAGCTCCGGCAGCACCGGCGGCGGGCGACAGCTCGGACATCACCGATGACGAATTCGAAGCGTTGCTCGATCAGTTGCACGGCAAAGGCAATTTCGCCGTTGATGCGCTGGAGTCGGCGATTGCCTCGGCACCTGCTGCGCCAGCCGCACCGGCGGCCGCCGCTGCCGGCAGCGATCTGATCAGCGATCACGAGTTCGAATCGCTGCTCGACGAATTGCATGGCAAAGGCAAGTTCTCTGAAGTTGGCACCGCTGCTACGGGTTCCGCTTCGACTGTTGCCACGCCAGCCGCCAAGGCCCCGGCCGCTGCTGCGCCCAAACCTGCGGCCAAGCCTGAACCAAAAGCCGAAACGCCAAAACCGGCTGCCGCTGCCGCACCGGCGCCTGCCCGCGCTCCAGCAGCACCGCCACCGGAAAAACCGGCGAGCGAAGCCGAGACGACTGTGCGGGTCGACACCGCGCGTCTCGACGAAATCATGAACATGGTCGGCGAACTGGTGCTGGTGCGTAACCGTCTGGTGCGCCTGGGTCTGAACAGTGGTGACGAAGCCATGTCCAAAGCCGTGTCGAACCTGGACGTGGTGACGGCTGACTTGCAGACCGCGGTAATGAAAACCCGGATGCAGCCGATCAAGAAGGTCTTCGGGCGCTTCCCACGCCTGGTTCGAGACCTGGCGCGTCAGCTCAAGAAAGAGATCAACCTGGAACTGGTCGGCGAAGAAACCGACCTGGACAAAAACCTTGTCGAGGCTCTGGCCGACCCGCTGGTCCACTTGGTGCGCAACGCGGTCGACCACGGTATCGAATCGCCGGAAGAACGTGAAGATTCAGGCAAGGCGCGGGGCGGCAAAGTCGTTCTGGCGGCCGAGCAGGAAGGCGATCACATTCTTCTGTCGATCTCCGATGACGGCAAAGGCATGGACCCGAACGTTCTGCGTGCCATCGCGGTAAAACGCGGTGTGATGGACAAGGACGCGGCCGATCGCCTGAGCGATAGCGAGTGCTACAACCTGATCTTCGCCCCGGGCTTCTCGACCAAGACCGAGATCTCCGATGTGTCCGGCCGCGGTGTCGGCATGGACGTGGTGAAGACCAAGATTTCCCAGCTCAACGGTTCGATCAACATCTACTCGACCAAGGGCCAGGGCTCGAAGATTGTCATCAAGGTACCGCTGACGCTTGCGATCATGCCGACCCTGATGGTGATGCTCGGCAATCAGGCGTTCGCGTTCCCGTTGGTCAACGTCAACGAAATCTTCCACCTCGACCTGTCGACGACCAACGTCGTGGACGGCCAGGAAGTGGTGATCGTGCGGGACAAGGCGCTGCCATTGTTCTACCTCAAGCGCTGGCTGGTCAGCTCCGCCGCTCACGAAGAGCAGCGCGAAGGCCATGTGGTGATCCTTTCGGTGGGCACTCAGCGGATCGGCTTCGTCGTCGATCAACTGGTCGGCCAGGAAGAAGTGGTCATCAAGCCATTGGGCAAAATGCTGCAGGGCACTCCGGGCATGTCCGGCGCCACCATCACCGGTGACGGCCGCATTGCACTGATTCTCGATGTTCCAAGCATGCTCAAGCGTTACGCCGCACGGCGTATTTGAATCCGGGGCAGCGGGGCGATAACGTCCCGCTGCACCTAATGGAGTGTTTATGGCAGTCAAAGTCCTGGTGGTGGACGATTCGGGTTTTTTCCGCCGCCGCGTCTCGGAAATTCTTTCTGCGGATCCGAGCATCCAGGTTGTCGGCACGGCAACCAACGGTAAAGAGGCGATCGATCAGGCCCTGGCCCTCAAGCCAGACGTGATCACCATGGACTACGAGATGCCGATGATGGATGGCATCACGGCTGTGCGGCATATCATGCAGCGCTGTCCGACCCCGGTCTTGATGTTCTCCTCGCTGACACACGAAGGCGCCCGGGTCACCCTGGATGCGCTGGATGCCGGCGCGGTGGATTTCCTGCCGAAGAATTTCGAAGACATCTCCCGCAATCCGGAGAAGGTCAAGCAACTGCTGTGCGAGAAGGTGCACAGCATCTCGCGCAGTAATCGTCGTTTCAGTGGCTATAGCGCACCGGCTCCGGTGGCTGCGCCTGCGCCGACACCCACGCCAGCGGCGTCGAGCTTCAGCAGCCACAGCAGCGCTGCGGCTCGTCCGGCACCTGCTCCGGCGCCCACCCGCACTTCGGCCGCCAGCGCATCATCGCCCGCGCCGAAACGCAAGGCCTACAAACTGGTTGCCATCGGTACGTCGACTGGCGGCCCGGTTGCCCTGCAACGCGTCTTGACGCAATTGCCGGCCAACTTCCCGGCACCGATCGTCTTGATCCAGCACATGCCGGCGGCGTTCACCAAGGCGTTCGCCGAGCGACTCGACAAGCTTTGCCGCATCAGCGTCAAGGAAGCCGAGGATGGCGACATCCTGCGTCCGGGCCTCGCGTTGCTGGCGCCGGGTGGCAAGCAAATGATGATCGACGGCCGTGGTGCGGTGAAAATCCTCCCGGGCGACGAGCGCCTGAATTACAAGCCGTGTGTGGACATTACTTTCGGTTCTGCCGCGAAATCCTACGGTGACAAAGTTCTGGCGGTGGTACTGACCGGCATGGGCGCCGACGGCCGTGAGGGCGCGCGTCTGCTCAAGCAGGGCGGTAGCTCCGTGTGGGCGCAAGACGAAGCCAGTTGCGTGATCTACGGCAT
The DNA here is from genome assembly GCF_963970495.1 of Pseudomonas sp. EA_65y_Pfl2_P78. Lineage (NCBI taxonomy): Bacteria > Pseudomonadati > Pseudomonadota > Gammaproteobacteria > Pseudomonadales > Pseudomonadaceae > Pseudomonas > Pseudomonas sp. EA_65y_Pfl2_P78. The sequence goes on from NZ_CAXAON010000031.1 coordinate 10,358, forward strand.
GCCGATGGCCATCGTCAAAGCCGATCTCGCTGACGCGGTGTACGGTCTGGACGATATCGGCAAGCACATCGTCGAGGCGTGTATCTGATGGATGTTCTAAGCCTTATCGGGATCATCATGGCGTTCGTCGCCATCATCGGCGGTAACTACCTTGAAGGTGGTCACCTCGGTGCGCTGGCCAACGGCCCGGCGGCACTGATCGTACTGGGCGGCACCATCGGTGCTGCGCTGCTGCAATCACCGATGAGCGCGTTCAAACGCGCGATGCAGATCCTCGCCTGGATCTTCTTTCCGCCGCGAGTCGACCTGGCGGGCGGCATTGATCGGGTGGTCAACTGGAGCCTCACTGCGCGCAAGGAAGGTTTGCTGGGGCTGGAAGGCGTGGCCGACGCCGAACCCGACAGCTACTCGCGCAAAGGCCTGCAACTGCTGGTCGACGGTGCCGAGCCGGAAGCGATCCGCAGCATTCTTGAAGTGGATTTCTACACCCAGGAAGCGCGCGACGTCGAAGCGGCCAAAGTCTTTGAAAGCATGGGCGGCTACGCGCCGACCATCGGCATCATCGGTGCGGTAATGGGCCTGATTCATGTCATGGGCAACCTTGCCGATCCGACGCAATTGGGTAGCGGCATCGCCGTGGCTTTTGTCGCCACCATTTATGGTGTGGCCAGCGCCAACCTGATCCTGTTGCCGGTGGCGGCCAAACTGAAGTCAATCGCGTTGCGGCAGTCGCGTTATCGCGAAATGTTGTTGGAAGGGATCCTGTCGATCGCCGAAGGTGAAAACCCTCGCTCCATTGAGTTGAAGCTGCAAGGCTTCATGGATTAAGGGACTGACCTCATGGCTCGTCGTCGCCACCAGGAAGAACACGTCAACCACGAGCGCTGGCTCGTGTCCTACGCGGACTTCATCACCTTGCTGTTCGCGTTCTTCGTGGTGATGTACTCGATCTCGTCGATCAATGAAGGCAAGTACAAGGTCATTTCCGAAGCGCTGATCGGCGTCTTCACCGACTCCGACCGCTCGCTCAAGCCGATTCCGATTGGCGACGAACGACCCAAGACCGTGACCCCGGCCAAGCCGTTGGTCAAGGATGCCGATCAGGTCGACGCCGGTATCGCCGGTGCCAGTGATCCGCTGAAAAGCATCGCCGATGACATCAGCGCCGCGTTCGGCGACTTGATCGCCTCCAACCAGATGACCGTGCGCGGTAACGAGTTGTGGGTCGAGATCGAACTCAATTCCAGCCTGTTGTTCGGCAGCGGTGACGCCATGCCGAGTGACGTCGCCTTCAACATCATCGACAAGGTCGCGGCGATCCTCAAACCGTTCGACAACCCGATCCACGTCGAAGGTTTTACTGACGACCAGCCGATTCGCACTGCGCAGTACCCAACCAACTGGGAGCTGTCTTCGGCGCGCTCGGCGAGCATCGTGCGTATGTTGGCGATGCAGGGCGTGAACCCCGGTCGCCTGGCGTCGGTGGGTTACGGCCAATTCCAGCCGGTAGCCAACAACGCCACGGCCGAAGGCCGAGCGAAAAACCGTCGTGTGGTGCTGGTGGTGTCGCGAAATCTCGATGTGCGTCGCAGCCTTACGGGCACCGGAACGGCCAACGCCAAACCGGATGCCGCACTCAAGCGTGCTGGCACACAAACTGCACCGACCGTGGTCAAGACGCCGGGACGCGAGAGTGCCGTCAATTCTCCGTCGCCCGCATTAACACGCTGAGCTATGTCTCGGTCGAGCATATCGGCCGGGAGGAACGAACCGAATGAGAGTCTGGGCAGTCGCCAATCAAAAGGGTGGTGTTGGTAAAACCACATCTTCCATCGCTTTAGCCGGGTTGCTGGCCGAGGCGGGCAAGCGCGTGGTTGTGGTCGATCTCGACCCGCACGGCTCGATGACCAGCTATTTCGGCTATGACCCCGACAGCCTGGAACACAGCAACTACGATCTTTTTCTGCACAAGGGCAGCGTGCCGCAAGGCCTGCCGGGGCAGTTGCTGCTGTCGACCAGCGACGAACGTATTTCCCTGCTGCCATCGAGCACCGCACTCGCGACCCTTGAGCGTCAGTCGCCGGGGCAGAGTGGTCTGGGGCTGGTGATCGCCAAGAGTCTGGCGCAGTTGTGGCAGGATTTCGATTACGCCGTGATCGACAGCCCACCGTTGCTCGGCGTGCTGATGGTCAACGCCCTCGCGGCGAGCCAGCAACTGGTGATTCCGGTGCAGACCGAGCATCTGGCGGTCAAAGGCCTGGAACGCATGGTCAACACCCTGGCAATGATCAACCGCTCGCGCAAACAGGCGCTGCCGTTCAGCATCGTGCCGACCCTGTTTGACCGCCGCACCCAGGCGTCGCTGGGCACCTTGCGCGTACTGCGCGACAAATTTCCGGACGAGATCTGGCAGGGTTACATCCCGGTCGATACGCGTCTGCGCGATGCCAGCCGTGCCGGTGTCACGCCGTCGCAATTCGACGGCAAGAGCCGTGGCGTGCTGGCCTACCGCGCGTTGCTCAAGCATCTGCTGGCGCAACAACTTGTTCCGCAGGTGGCCTGAGCATGAATCGGCCGCTGAAGTTGACGTCCAAGCCGCAGTTGGCTTTGCAGTCTTATCTGGACAGTTTGTTGGAGGAAATTCCCGACGAATTGCCGGCGCAGGTGGCGGCGCAGCCTGAGGTGATTGAAAGCGCTGAAGCGCTGGATGAATTTCAGGCGGCGGTACTGGAAGAGCAGGCGCGTGATGCACAAAAAGCTGTTGCGCCTGTGGCCGTGCCTGCCGTCGCACCCGTCGCCAAGGCGCCAGTGGCGTTGATCGAAGAAGCCGAACCGGTTCGCGCCTCGGTTTCGACGTTGGCACCGCTGCTGCAAACCCAATTGCTCAAGACCGCGCCAGAACCGGCAGTGATCGAGCCTGCACCGGTCGTCCCTGCACCCGTCGAACAGACGCTGGTCCCGCCACTGGTTGAAGTGCATCTGCCGCCGAGCAACACACCGCCACCGGTGGAAACCGACGGCCGTCCAGCGTGGGCATCGGAAGCTTTCGAATGTTTGCTGTTCGACGTTGCCGGATTGACGCTGGCGGTGCCGCTGGTGTGCCTCGGTTCGATCTATTCGCTGGCCGGTCACGAGCTGACGCCGCTGTTCGGTCAGCCAGAATGGTTTCTCGGGATCCTGCCGAGTCAGGCTGGAAACCTGAAAGTTCTCGATACCGCGCGGTGGGTCATGCCGGATCGCTATCGCGATGATTTCCGTCAGGGCTTGCAGTACGTGATTTCGGTACAAGGTTACGAGTGGGGCCTGGCGGTGCATCAGGTCAGTCGCTCGTTGCGTCTGGACCCGAATGAAATCAAATGGAGAAGTCACCGGGGTCAGCGGCCATGGCTCGCCGGCACGGTGATTGAGCACATGTGTGCATTGCTTGACGTTTCCGCGCTGGCCGAGTTGATCGCCAGCGGCGGGGCAAAGCAATTGGGCGGCAACAAGCCCCTACATAAACCGACATAGCAGCCGACATAACAAGTAGGCGATGGCATTGTTGAATGCCACCACACAGAACACACACCGCCCAGTGCGGTTTTTTCGAGGGGTCAGGGTATGAGTAGTCAGGCGACGAATGCAAAAGGTTCTGAAGATCCGATCCTGCAATGGGTGACCTTCAAACTGGACAACGAAACCTACGGCATCAACGTGATGCGCGTTCAGGAAGTCCTGCGTTACACCGAGATCGCTCCGGTGCCGGGTGCACCCAGCTACGTGCTGGGCATCATCAACCTGCGCGGTAACGTGGTCACCGTGATCGACACCCGCCAGCGCTTCGGCCTGAGCACCGGCGAGATCAGCGACAACACCCGTATCGTCATCATCGAAGCCGACAAGCAAGTGGTTGGCATCATGGTCGACAGCGTGGCCGAAGTGGTTTACCTGCGTCAGTCGGAAATCGAAACCGCACCGAACGTCGGTAACGAAGAATCGGCCAAGTTCATCCAGGGCGTGTGCAACAAGAACAACGAGTTGCTGATCCTGGTCGAGCTGGACAAGATGATGAGCGAAGAAGAATGGTCGGAACTGGAGAGCATCTGATTGATTCTCGAGGTGGCGGTCATTGTCCTGTTCCTTTTCTGGGCAGGCACGCTGGCAATGTTTCTGGCGTACATCAAGGCGCAAAAGGTTATCGCGGCACAACAGGCTCAGGGCGATGCGCTGCGTGATCAGCGCATCAAAGAGCTGGCCAAGCGTGTCGATGATTACCAGAACGGCAACGTGCGCATGGGTGAAGCCCTGCACGAGTTGCGCGCGGTCGTCGGTCCTTTGCCGGACAAGATTGTTCAGTTGGAACAGCGCGACCCTTCCAGCCTATCGTTCGCCCAGGCGGCGAAACTGGTGGGCATGGGCGCGAGCGTCGATGAGCTGACTCAGTCCTGTGGCTTGACCCAGGCTGAGGCGGAGTTGATGCGCAAGTTGCACAAGAGCAGCTAGAAGTTTCGAGTTTCGAGCGGCAAGCAATATCAAAAGATCGCAGCCTTCGACAGCGCCTACAGGGAAACTCATTCCAATGTAGGCGCTGGCGAAGCTGCGATTTTTTGCTTTTAGGCCTTAATCATCATCCCCTCGTTCGGTGACATCCTTCTCGACCATCGGCGCATCCGGATCATGCCCCTCGGGGAATTTCCCCTTCAGGTTCCACGCAAACGCGATGATCTCGGCAATGGTGCGATACAGCTCTTCGGGAATGCTGTCGCCCAGTTCCATGCGCGCCAGCAAGCGCACCAGTTCAGCGTTTTCATAAATCGGCACTTCGCAGTCGCGGGCAATGCGCAGGATTTCTTCGGCCAGTTCCTCGTCACCCTTGGCGGTGAGGGTCGGAGCGTGGTTGCCGTCGTATTTGAGGGGGGCAAATCAGTAATAGAACTGAAGTTGGCAACTTTATTTATAGCAATACGGAAGGCGAAAGAAATTGACGTTCAGATTCGTTGCCCTTCCTCGGAGCAAAATTACACGGTCTTAGTCCACTTCCTACATTTTTGTGGGATCTCGCTGACTTGCGATAGTTGTCCGCCGTCGATAACTTGATAACTCGTTGAGTTGGTTCGTTCTGCTTGGCTGGCAAAGCTTTTTGAATAGAAGCTTTATGTTGAGTGGTGGTGCCTAAATAAATAGATAGGAGCGTGTTGTGGGATGGCTCTTTCTATGGTTTTTTCTGCTTTCTGTTTTGAGCTGATATTTACTATGTAAGTAGCATTGATAACCGTGTATTGAGAGAACAATAAGGAGTGTTATGTATCTCGCCAAGGTTAAAGAAATCACCGCGAATATACTTTTTTTGGATGCTTCAGATAATATCGAAAACAATGCATCGTTTGAGGAAATGGGCTTCTCTTCCATCGACTTCATTGATTTTTGTTATGAGGTCAAAGCGCAGATAGATTCAGGTATTGAACCACATGATATATGGCCATTTACGAGGTTGCTGATCGATCCGCAATTTCATACTAAAGGGGGGTGGACTGAGGCGGGTAAAAAACTTGTTAATGACATATTAGGAGTAGACAGCAATATGGAGGTAAATCCCAAGTCGCTAGATAAATACTTGACGCCACAATTCTGCGCGCAACGAATCGAGGCGGTTCTAAATGCCTAATCTATTCATCACCGGCTATGGTATTGAACAGGCCGCGTTGAACACGTATGACTTGGTTCGGTGTCTGACTGACCCCCCGAACGAGTTACCGGACAACCAGCCAGGGGAGGCGAAGTTGTTAGCAGCGATTGTTCCGCGCATCGCCCGCGAAGATCGAGCCATGCTGACGTCTCAAACGATTTTTAGCCTTAATGTCGCTTTCTCGGCCATGAGCATGGCCGAGCAAAACATTGGCTTCACGCCGGCTGAAAAAGACGCCATGTGCGTGTACACCAGCTATGAAACGGTTCGTGACTTCCATGAGGTGGTCTGGCAGTTCAAATCGTCCAGCGAGTACTACACCGATAAGGCTATTTTGCTCGCTCACCTGGGGGTAATGACCAACACCGTGCATCCTTTGCGGCTGTTTCGCAAGCTGCCCACCAATGGCCTCTACCATTTATCAAAGCTCTTCGGGCTTCGCGGTGGCGGCTATCCGTTACGCAAGATGTCCTTGGGCGGGCTCTCGTTGCTGGAGGAAGCTTTCTATAACCTGCCAAGCAGCGAGTCGGGCGGTGCCTTGATCTGTGCTTACGGTGATATGTCCAAAGCCGATAACGCCCAGGTCTTTAAAAAAATGGGCTTGATCGATGGTAGGGAGTCACATCGCTCAAGCGTCCAGGGAACAAGCGGCGCCGTGTCGTTGGTGGTCGAAACTCCGGATCGGGTTTCCCGGGAGCAAGTCCAGCCACTGGCAGAAGTGTTTCTGGCGGTTAGTCGCTTCTCCACCCGCATGTTCGCCACTCGCCAGGATTGGGTCGAGGCCTATGCACAGTTGGAGCCTTGGGTCCGAGAAAGTCATCCGGTAGTGGTGCTTTACGACAACGGTGCACCCGGCATTGGCGATGCGGAGGTGCAGGCGTTGGAGAGTTGTTTGAACACCTTCGAATTGCGTCGATACAAAACCAGGTCGCGGTATGCGGTGGCCACGAGCGGCTTGGTCGATCTGGTGTGTGCGTTGGCCGACCCGACTATTGAGCCGGGCCGGTTGATCATTATCCATGGCGAAGGTGCAGGGATGGGCTTGGGTTTGATCGTGTTGCGCAAGTCATCAACGCCATCACAGAGGGTGTCGTCATGAATCAGCAAAAAGTTGTCATCAGTGGCTTCGGTTGTTGCACGCCGTTGGGCGATCACTATGCCGCTATTGAAGAAGCGCTGCGTGATGGGCGCTCCGGTGTGAGAAAAATCGCCAAATATGACACCGCTACGTTCAGGAGCCATTTCGCAGGAATCCCCGAATCGGGAAACTTTCCGACCCAGGGCGAACGGCAGCGATTCAGTCATGATGAGTTCTACACCCGTAAGGCCATGGACAATCTACTGGCATCGGTGCCCTTCGACCCGGTCGCCATCGGTGAGCACCGGATCGGTTGTTTTTTGGGCGTCGACGAACCCGTGGTGGACATTCGACAAACGGTCAATCTGGCGTACGACCTGAACAAGGTTGGCGGGCAGTTTGCCGATCTTGATCTAGCCCTCGAGAAGCACTTTCGAGTGCAGGACTTCATTCGTTACGACCCAACCAATGCGCTGCGCACTGTCCATAAGTTTGTTCCGTTTAAAGGTCCGGCATCGGTACATCTGGGGCTGTGTTCCGCCTCCTTGCAGGCCATCGGTACCGGTTTTCAAGCCGTGCGGCAGGGACGAGTAGATGCGGCGATCGTCGGCGGTATCTCGGCGAAGGTCACCCCCGAGCATTACATCGGCCTGGAGTCGGTCGATATTATCGCCACTGATGAACGACTCGATCCCACAGGCCTGTCACGGCCCTTTGATACGCGGCGTTCGGGTTATCTGCCAGCGGAAGGTGCAGTGCTGTTTCTCGTGGAGTCTCTGGACTCGTGTCTGAAAGCAGGGCGTGAACCGTTGATGGAACTGGTGGGTTTTGGCACCAGTACCAACGCCAGTCATATCGTCAAGCCGGCACCCGACAGCGCCGAGATGAAGTTGGCCATGATCCGGGCATTGAGTCATGCAGGGTTGCGGTCGAGTGATATTGGCATGGTCAATGCGCATGGGACCTCAACGATCCTGAATGACTTTCACGAGTCTGCAGCCATTTGCGCTGTACTTGGAGAACAGGTGCCTGTCACCGCCAACAAGTCTTTACACGGGCACATGATTGCCGCCGCAGGAGCCATGGAAACCCTCAATACATTGATCAGTCTGCGCTCGGGTTTCATTCCCGGGACGATCAACCTTGAGTCTCGGGACCCTGACTGCATGGTCAATGTTTCTCCCTTCACCCAGCAGCGTTCCGTGGATTACTGCCAAAAAAACTCTTTCGGCATGGGCGGCCTCGCCGCGTCGATGATATTTAAAAGAATCGGATAATGACTATAAAAAGCCGCACTTCGTTCGATATCGATAAGTTCAACAAGATGGTCGGCGAGTATGCCGGACTGGATTATCCGCTGAATTTTCCCACGGTCACGGGGTATGAAGATTTCGTACAGAAATACCCACCTTTGAGCAAGAAAACGCTCATGGAGGTGAGTGATACGCTGATTGACGCAGGCAAGCTAAAACAGTGTTATGTCATCGCTACGTCGGGCACGACATCGTCTCCGCTGGTATTGGCTAGTCGGATTTTTCAGCGCGTCACAGAAGACAGTTACCCCTACCAAGTCCGCGGTTTCATGGCCGAGCATGTGTTTTGTGCTGACGATACCGTGGTGAACCTGCTGACCGCCGGCTGCCTGGGTTACAACTACGAAGGGATGTGCCGGATGCTCGAGCCTATCGGCTCGACGGTGTTGCCGGTGGGGCGTCCCGACGTGATGAACAACATGCCGTCGTTGCTCGCCACCATGGGCCGTTTCAACGCAAACGTATTAGTAGGTTCACCGACCGGGATCATCCAGGTCGCGCAGGCAGCAGAAAAGCTCGATGTGGATCTGGCGATCACCAAGATCGTTTTTGTCGGCGAGGCATTCCATCTGGGTAAGCGCGAATATATTCAGCGCCTGTGGCCCAAAGCCCTGTTCTATAGCGTGTACGGTGCAACGGAACTGGGGTTTGCAGCGGTGAGTACACCGGCCATGGAGCCGCATCTGCACTTGATACTGTCCGATTGGTTTTTTATGGAACAGACCGATGCCGGCGAGTTGCTGGTCACCGATCTGAAAGCCCCGGTGGTGCCCATCATTCGCTACCGAATCGGTGATGTCGGAGTGTTGACCCAAGAGGAGGACAATCACTACTACCTCAAGATCGGCCAACGCGTCGCCGAGGAGTTCAGTCTCGGCGGTCACCGGATTAGCCTGACGCTGATCGAACAGGCCTTGGTCGCTGCGGCTGTGCCGTCAGAGGCGTTTCAGGTACGTCTGTCGACCACTGATGCCGGCAAGGACTGTGTCACGGTGCTCGTCGATATCGAACCATCGGTCATGAATGCCTCTTGGTCGGCACGCCTGGAAGACCAACTCTTCCATATTCCGAAGTTGAAGGAGGCGGTGACGCGCGGTGTAGCAGTGGTCAAGTGGGCGAGTAATGCAGACTTTTCCTATAACCCACGAGGTAAGCTCAACCGTTTGCTCGACCATCGCAACCAACTTTCGATTGCGGGCTGATCGTCACTGTTTGTCTCAGGTATATGCAGTACCAAGGGGTTTCTATGTTGGACATTTTGCGTGGTACACCGCTGTGGGTTTATGCGGTTTTCTTCATCGTGACATATTGCGGCGTCATTGCCTGTTTCAGGAATCATGAGTCGAAAAGGTCGCTGCAAATTACCCCGGTGATCTTCGTCGCCATTTCCCTGGTTTCGCTGAAGCTCTCCCAAGGGTTCGTCATTCCGCTGTCGGTTTATGCCCTGGGATTGCTGGCGGGATGGTGGCTGGCTTTGCGCTTCTACTCGTATCACAACGTGGAACGCGAGGGCGAGCGTCTGGTGATGGGTGGCACGGTCAAGGTGTTGATTGTGTATTGGTGTTTCTTCGCCTGGCGTTACTACAGTGGTTACCAGGCGGAAATGCACCCTGAACTGGCGCAAGACGTGTCGTTGGCAGCCTGGTCGGCATTGGGGTCTGGACTTATCAATGGTTTGATTGTCGGCCGCAGCCTCAGGTTACTGCGTTTTTTCAAGGCCGGAGATGTGACAGCGGCGCCTTCCAAATGACGGCTTATCTGGAAATGTGCCCCCCCGTTGACCAGTCGGAACATGGCTGGAGCAGTCAATTGAATGAGGGCCGCTTCGATCATTACATCGAAGACTATTGCGCAGTCGTTGTGCTATCCGAACTGCTCAATCAGTTTGCGGTGCGATGTGTACGCGGAGCTTGCGGCACGACACCGTCGACACACTACGTCCCGGCATTGATTACCGGTCTGCGAGTCTTGAACCCTAAACGGATATCGCAATTGACGGGGCGGGTCAGCATCGACAACGGCGCGGGGCGGGTCGAAGTGTTCGCTACGCTTGATTCTGGCGCCCAGGATTATGCGTTGGCGACTATCACGGTTTTAAGCCTGAAGGAGCGGCGGCCATGATCAAGCTCATGATTCCATCGTTGTTGTTTCCTTACCTGGTTGAGTGGTTCAACGGCAACTTTGCGAAGGCGGCTCTGGCGGTCTCCTTTTTGATGTTTGTCTTGTGTTACGACAACCTTCGAAAGGGCTTCGTCATTGAGTGCGCGCTGGTTATTTGTCTGCTCGGGATGGCATTGGTGTCGGTGTATTGGCCAGGGCTTTCTACGTTCGAAAACGTCAAACTCTTACTGTATGGCGTGCTGACCGGTGTCGGGTGGTCGAGTGTTTTGCGCGGACAACCGTTCACCTTGCAGTACGGCGGTGAAGGCGTTGATGACAATGCCCGTCAGTCGACTGAGTTTTTCGACATCAACAACACCATCACCAAGGCATGGTGCATGACCTTCTCGATAAACGCGGTGTTGGCAGGTTTGAGTCTGGGGTTTGAAGCGTACTGGCCGGTTTTCCTGATCGGTTCTTACATGAGCATTTTGGTCGCATCGGTCATTACGGAAGTATTTCCGGAAGCCTACTTCAGCAAAAGGATTTCGGCTAATGGATGAGTTGCAGATTTTTCGAGTGGACGCCGTTGTGGTCTCCGCCCAGCGCTTCGACGCATGCCTGACCGTAAACGCTGCGGCGCCGATATTCGCAGAGCATTTTCCCGATTATCCGATTGTCCCAGGCGCTTGCATCATTGGTTTCGTCGGTGACTGTATCGCCCGGATGAAAGGGACGGCAGTCGAGGCGTTTACGGTTTCCCGGGTCGCTTTTCTCGAACCGATCATCCCACGGTTGTCGCTTCGCCTGGTGATCGATAAAAAGCCAGGGGTTCAGAGCCCTGACGACCAATACAGTTTCAGAATCCATCACGAGGTCATTAATTATTGCCGTGGCGTGATTTCGCTGGAAGGAGAGGGCGTATGAGCGGCATTGCAGTAGTGACGGGTGGCACCCGGGGTATCGGTCGTTGTATCGCCGAACAGTTTCTTGAAGCCGGTTATAAGGTGTTCGTTACCTATGCTCGCGACGAGCAGGCAGCGGCCCGTTTCATGGCGGACTTCCCTGGCTTGAACGCTGTGCAACTGGATGGTCGGCGAATTGATCAGGTGCAGGCTTTTTGTGATCGCATCCGCCTCGAAGGCGTGCCCACGGTGCTGGTCAATAATGCCGGTATCACCGGAGACGGGATTTTCTTGAACACTAGCCATGAAATGTTTCATCTGGTGATGGACACCAATTTTGGCGGTATCTTGAATTACTGTAACGTCTTCGCACCGGTGATGGCCGCCGCTCGCTTCGGCAATATCATCAACATCAGTTCGGTGGCCGCGACTAAAGTCAAACTTGGCAATACCGCCTACGGATGTGCGAAAGCCGCTATCGAACGATTGACGCTTGGATTGGCATTGGAGTTGGCAAGATTTAACGTGAAAATCAACGCCGTTGCTCCGGGATTTGTCGGCACTGATATGTTCAAGGCCTTTGCCCAAGGGGGCGAGCGCGATATTTTAAAGTCGATACCGGGAAGAAAAATAATGCAGCCCGAGGAAGTAGCCAATATTGTTTTTTTATTGGCGAGCCGTCAGTTAAATACAACCGGCTCTGTTATTAAAGTGGGCAACGGTGAAAATATCGGGTAACCACTTCCTGGTTCGGATTACGCCAACGCTCCTTCTCCCGATATAAAAGAATTCGCCCTGTTTTTGCGAGGTTGCATCTGTGAATGCCGAAACGATTTCATCGTGCCTGCGAGAGGCGCGCGCCTCTTTAGTACCTGACTGGCTGGCGCTTTACTTCAAGAGAATCAACCTGGATGTGCCCACGGATATAAGTGCCGGCACGCTGACTGATATCCACTTTGCCCACGCCAGTACCATCGCGTACGACATGCTCGATGTTTTTCTGGGCATCGCGCCTTCCTTCGACATGGATCAGGTCTGCGACAAATTGATTTCGGGTCGTCGGGGCGGCGGTTGTACACAAATGAACGGTTTGCTGGCTGTGGTGCTGGAAACACTTGGTTTCAGTGTCCGGCGAAGCCTGTCGGCGGTATCTCGTGAAGGCGGGGCCATGAACCTGTCGACCCATATGGTGTTATTGGTGCGGGTCGATGATGAAGAGTGGATATGTGACGTTGGATTTGGCTATCGGGGTTTTTTGTACCCCTTGCGCTTATTGCACAATGCCCAGGTTGTGCAAGGTGTTCATGAGTATCGAGTGCAACGGGTTGGCATCTCTATATGGGACATCCAATATCGGCGCGGTGTGCAATGGATAAACATGTACGTACTGCGAGACGCCAGTTACGACGCTCATGAATTTGTGGTTGGGCAATTTTTCAACGCCTACTCACCGTTGTCGCCCTTTAAAAACAATCTGGTGTGTTCCCGGCCATCGCTTCAGGGGGGCAGCTATCTGATTAATAATGTCTTGGTATCCATCCAGCAGCGTACGCGCAATCGCCGCATTGTCACTTCACGCCATGAGTTGGTGGATGTGTTGGGTGAGTACTTTGATATTGAACTTGAGGCCTGCGACTTTGTGTCGCTGCCAGTTGATATGTTTGATGGAATTCGGTCACTAAAGGAATAAGAAAATGCCGTCATGTTTAATTGCTAATCCTGTATCAAACGCCAATATTCTAGTTCGTTATCTGAAAGAGCGAGGGGTTGATTGCTACGCAATCATTGAACTCGATAAAGTGGCACGGATTCCGAAACTCAATGCGAAAAAGAAAGGTGAGTTTCAGGCCGAACTCTATAAAGGAATATTTACCAGCGAAGACCAGCTACCTCCCGTGGAGAGTGGTTTGTTCGATGCTGTGTTGGCGGGGAGTGAGAATGGTGTGTTTCTAGCGGAAAAACTCGCCGCTCTCTATTCGTTGCCAGGGAACGACCCGGCCACCTCCTTCCGACGTCGACACAAGGATCAGATGCAGTACTCGTTGGCGCAAGCGGGGCTGGCATTTATTCCCACCCTTGTCCTCAGCGGGCCCGAAAGTGTAGGGGCGGCGATGACAGAGTGGGAGCACTATCCCTGCATTCTCAAGCCGCAATCGTCCGCCGGTGGCGAAGGTGTGCAACTGTGCAACAACCGCGCTGAACTGCAACAGGCGCTGGACAGTACCTCCTGGGACACATTTTCTGCGACCTGGACGGTCAACGACCACTTTTTGATCCAGCCCATGATCCAGGGGGCGGAGTATGTGGTTGATATGGTGGCTTGCGCAGGCAATTACGTAGTTTCAGCCGTTTGTCGCTATGTTCGCAGTGACGAACTGGACATTGCCGGCTGCAACTTCGTAAAGAAGTTCACCTTCATGCTGCCCCTTGATGCCCCGGTTTGCCAGGTTTTGAGCGATTACGCCAAGCGTGCCGCCAAGACGCTCGACATCAGCTACGGGGCGGTGCATATGGAGTTGGTCATGGGCGCTGACGGGCCGGTGATGATTGAGGCTGCGGCTCGCATGCACGGCACCATCACCCCCAAATTGTTCGTTGAGTGCTACGACTCTTCACTGCTGGATCAGGTATACGAGGCGTATTTCGGTGATGTCAGCAATATGCGCGATGCCGTGCTGAAGTCCCCTGCCGTTGTTTCTGATGTCATTTGCATCGAAAGCGGTGTTTTTTCAATCAGCGAGCCGATGCTGGAGCAAAGCCTGGCGCAGTTAAAGTCCTTCAAGGGCTATGTCTGCATCATCGGTGAAGGCGACGAGTATAAGCCGACCCACGATTTGATTTCGTCACCGATGAATGCCTGTTTCTGTGACATCGATACTGATCGGTTATGGGCCGATGTGACCGCTTTTGATCAGACGGCAGAGCGCCTGTTAGGTGGAGTCGCCTTCAGCGAGGATGGCTGGCGCTCAATTCGTCGCACCTATGATGAGTACCTGGATGGCTGATAAGCCGAGAGGACGAACGCCGTCCGAGGAGCGGCGTTCTCATTCATCCTGCGCAAGACGTTATATCGAGGACTCTCGGGTTTCAGTCAGATGTGCGGGCGGTTAATAATCATCCCCTCGTTCGGTGACATCCTTCTCGACCATCGGCGCATCCGGATCATGCCCCTCGGGGAATTTCCCCTTCAGGTTCCACGCAAACGCGATGATCTCGGCAATGGTGCGATACAGCTCTTCGGGAATGCTGTCGCCCAGTTCCATGCGCGCCAGCAAGCGCACCAGTTCAGCGTTTTCATAAATCGGCACTTCGCAGTCGCGGGCAATGCGCAGGATTTCTTCGGCCAGTTCCTCGTCACCCTTGGCGGTGAGGGTCGGGGCGTGGTTGCCGTCGTATTTGAGGGCGATGGCCTGGCGTGGAGCGGTAGCGTCGTTCATGCAGTTTCATCAACCCAGCGGTGTTCGAGACGGGTTTGGTTGCCTTGCGGCGGGGTGCCGTGGTGGCAGTCGAGATCGCCGACATTCAAGCCGCGATCCAGCAGGCGCTGGCGTAGCGCGGCCAGATTGTTTTCGATCAGGTCAGCGGTGTAAGGACGTTCGGCCCAGAGCTGACTCGACAGGCTGCCACTGATCAACTGCGCCTGAATCTGCATGGGCCCCAGCGGTTCCATGTCGAACGCCAGATCGACGCGCCACAATTGTTGCCTGGGTTCGCGTTCGTCGCGGCGCTCGTTGGATTGAGGCTCTTTTTCCGGCGCCTCTTCGCGCTGGAACTTGACCTGCAGCGGCACGATGTCCTGCAGGTTGCGCATGGGGATTTCCAGTTGCCAGGTGCTGAGCAGGCGCCCGTCATCGGTGACGCCAGTCTGTTCCAGGCTCGACAACTGATGGCTTTGCAGGCGTGAAACCGCAGCGGCCGCCAGGCGCAACAGATGCTCCAGATCGCCTTCGCCTTCCAGGCTTTGCAGCAAGCGGTCGGGCAGCGGAAAGCCGCCGGGCACCGGTTTGGCACTGACCTGGCCGAGGGTGCCGAGGGCGTTGCGCACGAAGCTCGGCAGCGCTTGCGCCAGTGTGTTGGCGGCGAGGATAGCGTTGAAACTGGTGCTGCTCGGCAACCCAGGCGTCAGTTGCGCGATCAGCTTGAGCAGATCGGCTTTCATGTCCGGAGCCAGCGTCGGGGTTTGTCCGGTCAGCAGTTTCGCTTCGAGGAACGCGCCGCTGTTGGCCAGCGCCAAGGCAACGCCTTTGGCCGTGCTCATTTGCTGCACATCCGGCAGGCCGGCGAGCAGTTTGTTGACGGCGGCGCGCACATCCGCCGACGTCTGATCGGTGGCTGGCGGCAGGCTTTGCAGCACCTTCAACAATCCATCCAGCGAACCTTGGCGGCTTTGCTGACCGACCAGTTGCTGGCTCACCGCCAATTGCTCCTGACGACTGCTCAGCGGTACGAATGTAAGGGTTTGGGAATCCTGTACCCGTGCCGAAAGCAAGGTGCCGATGCGCAGCGGCTGTGGGCTGTCGACGGTCAACGTGCTGCCGCTTAGCGCGGTATTGAGCAGGCTGACCATCGAACGAAAAACCGTCGCTTGCCCCGGTGGCTGCGGCAACGCCTGCGAAGTCACCACTTTGCCCTGTAGCAATGTGCCGACCGGCAATTGCGCGGTATCGATGCGGGTGAGGGTGGCGACGCTGCTGGCAATCGCCTGCTGCACGGTAATCGCCAGATTGCCCGCCGACGGCTGAGTGATCGCCAGACTGGTGCCTTGCGCCAACGGCAGGTTGCTGGTCGCTTGCACGGTGGTTTGCCGACCGCTGTCGAGGGTCACCTTGAGCAGCAGTTGAAAGGTCTGATCCGCCTGTTTGAGCGATAACACCTCGGCCTTGGCGCTCTGGCCGGCACCGATCAAGCCTTCGACCGGGGTCAGCAGTTTGAGCAACTCACCCACCTGCGGGCGAGCATTCGCCGGGGTGGTTGGCGGGAGCGGGAGGACGTTCATTTCGCCTGTCATACGCGGACACAACCTGAGGAAATTGCACTCTTGAGAGTAAGGCACGGCATGTATAATGCCGCCCGTCTTGCGCTTCGTTCAAAAAACATAGCAATTGTTTGACGCAGCTCTCTAGATCGAGCCGTCAATGCATCTATGCTGCATCTCTTTAACGGCCGTGCCAGAGCCGACTTGAACCGTATAAGGCCCGTGATCCCTTGACCAGTCCTGTCCTGCAAACTGTTGCCCTCGCGTGTGAACGTGATCTGCGGCTGCTTTTCGAAAATCTCGAATTGAGGCTGGCCAGTGGCGATATGGTGCAGATCAGCGGGCCCAACGGCAGCGGTAAAACCAGTCTTTTGCGGTTGTTGTCCGGTTTGATGCAGCCGACCAGCGGCCAGGTGTTGCTCAACGGTCAGCCCCTGACCGAACAGCCGGCCGAACTGGCGCGCAACCTGTTGTGGATCGGCCACGCCGCCGGAATCAAGGATCTGCTGACCCCGGAAGAAAATCTGTCCTGGCTTTGCGCCCTGCATCAACCCGCCGAACGCGAGTCGATCTGGCAAGCGCTGGCAGCCGTAGGATTGCGCGGATTCGAAGATGTTCCCTGTCACACGCTTTCCGCCGGGCAACAACGCCGCGTGGCGCTGGCGCGGTTGTATCTCGACAGCCCTCCACTTTGGATTCTCGACGAACCCTTCACCGCCCTCGACAAGCAGGGCGTGGCGCAACTCGAAGCGCATCTGGCGAGCCACTGCGAACGCGGAGGCCTCGTTGTATTGACCACACACCACACACTGAGCCGGATGCCGGCCGGTTATCGCGACATCGATCTGGGGAACTGGGCTGTATGAGTGTGTTTGGCCTGCTGGTTGCCCGTGAATCCCGACTGCTGTTTCGCCGCCCGGCGGAACTGGCCAATCCGCTGATTTTCTTCGCCATCGTCATCGCGTTGTTCCCGCTGGCCGTCGGCCCGGAAACTCAAGTGTTGCAAAACCTGTCCCCGGGGTTAGTCTGGGTGGCGGCGCTTTTGTCGGTCCTGCTCTCGCTGGACGGGCTGTTTCGCAGTGACTTCGAAGACGGCTCCCTTGAGCAGTGGGTCCTTTCGTCGCACCCGCTACCACTTCTGGTCTTGGCCAAGGTGCTGGCACACTGGCTTTTCTCCGGTCTGGCACTGGTTCTGCTCTCGCCCTTACTGGCGTTGATGCTGGGTTTACCTGCCGCGTGTCTGCCGGTTTTGTTGCTTTCGTTGTTGCTGGGCACACCGGTGCTGAGCTTGCTCGGTGCGGTGGGCGCGGCACTGACGGTCGGTTTGAAGCGTGGCGGCCTGTTGCTGGCGCTGCTGATTCTGCCGTTGTACATCCCGGTATTGATCCTCGGCAGTGGCGCCTTGCAGGCGGCGTTGCAAGGCATGCCGGCGACCGGGTATCTGCTGTGGCTGGGTAGCCTGACCGCCCTGGCGATCACCCTGACACCGTTTGCAATAGCTGCTGGCCTGAAGATCAGCGTCGGCGAATAATAATGAGGTCTGATCATTTTTTGATCGCTTTTTTTTAAAGAAAAAGCATGACCCTTTGCCAGCTCGCGACGATGAGCGGCACCCGTGATGGAAACAGTATGAACTGGACCTGGTTTCACAAGCTCGGCTCGCCCAAGTGGTTTTACGGCATCAGCAGCAAGTTGCTGCCGTGGCTGAGCATCGCAGCGTTGCTGCTGATTGGCGTCGGCGTGGTCTGGGGCTTGGCCTTCGCGCCGCCGGACTATCAGCAAGGCAACAGCTTTCGCATCATCTATATCCACGTGCCCGCTGCGATGCTCGCTCAGTCGATCTACGTGATGCTGGCGGTGTGCGGTGTGGTCGGGCTGGTGTGGAAGATGAAACTGGCCGACGTCGCCCTGCAATGCGCCGCTCCGATCGGCGCGTGGATGACTGCCGTGGCGCTGGTGACCGGGGCGATCTGGGGTAAACCGACCTGGGGGTCGTGGTGGGTCTGGGATGCGCGGCTGACTTCAATGCTGATTCTGCTGTTCCTGTATTTCGGCGTGATCGCATTGGGCAATGCGATCAGCAACCGCGACAGCGCCGCCAAGGCCTGCGCGGTGCTGGCCATCGTCGGCGTGATCAACATCCCGATCATCAAGTACTCGGTGGAGTGGTGGAACACCCTGCACCAGGGCGCGACCTTCACCCTCACCGAAAAACCGGCGATGCCGGCCGAGATGTGGCTGCCGCTGCTGCTGACGGTGCTGGGTTTCTACTGCTTCTTCGGCGCCGTGCTGTTGCTGCGCATGCGCCTTGAAGTGCTCAAACGTGAAGCCCGCGCCAGTTGGGTTAAAGAAGAAGTGCAGAACAGTCTGGAGGCCTCGCGATGAGTTTTGCTTCATTCGGCGATTTCCTCGCCATGGGCCATCATGGCCTGTATGTCTGGTCGGCCTACGGCATCTGTCTGGCGGTGCTGATCTACAACGTGGTGAAGCCCATCGCGGCCCGCAAGCACTATCTGCAACAAGAGGCGCGTCGTCTGCGCCGGGAGAACGGCAAGTGAATCCGCTGCGCAAAAAACGTCTGATCATCATTCTGGCCATTCTGGTCGGGGTCGGCGCTGCCGTCGGCCTGGCCTTGAGCGCCCTGCAGCAGAACATCAATCTGTTTTACACCCCGACCCAGATCGCCAACGGCGAAGCACCGCACGACACGCGCATCCGTGCCGGCGGCATGGTCGAGAAGGGCTCGCTGCAACGTTCGCCGGACTCGCTGGACGTCAAATTCGTCGTCACCGACTTCAACAAAGCCGTGACCATCACCTATCGCGGCATCCTCCCGGATCTGTTCCGCGAAGGGCAGGGCATCGTGGCCCTGGGCAAGATCAACGCCGATGGCGTGGTCGTCGCCGATGAAGTGCTGGCCAAGCACGACGAGAAGTACATGCCGCCGGAAGTAACCAAAGCGTTGAAAGACAGCGGTCAATCCGCGCCGACTCAAGCGAAGGAGGGTTGATCGATGACTTCGGCGATTTTTATTCCTGAGTTGGGTCATCTGGCGATGATTCTGGCGCTGTGTTTTGCGCTGGTGCAGGCCGTGGTGCCGCTGTTCGGTGCCTGGCGCGGCGACCGTTTGTGGATGGGCCTGGCCCAACCGGCGGCGTGGGGGCAGTTCGCGTTTCTGGTGTTTGCCTTCGGCTGCCTGACCTACGCCTTCATGACCGACGACTTCTCCGTGGCCTACGTTGCGATGAACTCCAACAGCGCCTTGCCGTGGTACTACAAATTCAGCGCCGTGTGGGGCGCCCACGAAGGTTCGTTGCTGTTGTGGGCGCTGATCCTGGGTGGCTGGACCTTCGCCGTGTCGGTATTTTCCCGCCAGTTGCCACAAGTCATGCTCGCCCGCGTATTGGCGGTGATGGGCATGATCAGCACCGGTTTCCTGCTGTTTCTGATCCTGACGTCGAACCCGTTCTCGCGCATCCTGCCGCAAATTCCGGCGGACGGTCGCGACCTCAATCCATTGCTGCAAGACATCGGCCTGATCGTCCATCCGCCGATGCTGTACATGGGTTATGTCGGTTTCTCGGTAGCCTTTGCCTTCGCCATCGCCGCACTGCTGGGGGGGCGTCTCGATGCCGCGTGGGCGCGTTGGTCGCGGCCATGGACCATCGTCGCCTGGGCCTTCCTCGGCATCGGCATCACGCTCGGTTCGTGGTGGGCCTACTACGAACTCGGCTGGGGCGGCTGGTGGTTCTGGGATCCGGTGGAAAACGCCTCGTTCATGCCCTGGCTGGTCGGCACCGCGTTGATTCACTCGCTGGCGGTCACGGAAAAACGTGGTGTGTTCAAGAGCTGGACCGTGTTGCTGGCGATTGCTGCGTTCTCGTTGAGCCTGCTCGGTACCTTCCTCGTGCGTTCCGGCGTGCTGACTTCGGTACATGCGTTCGCCTCCGACCCGGAGCGCGGCGTGTTCATCCTGATTTTCCTGCTGTTCGTGGTCGGCGGTTCGCTGACGCTGTTTGCGTTGCGCGCGCCGGTGGTCAAGAGCCAGGTCGGCTTTAACCTGTGGTCGCGGGAAACCCTGCTGCTGGGCAACAATCTGGTATTGGTTGTGGCAGCGTCGATGATTCTGCTCGGCACGTTGTACCCGCTGATTCTTGATGCCATCAGCGGCGCCAAACTGTCGGTCGGCCCGCCGTACTTCAACGCGCTGTTCATTCCATTGATGGCGTTGTTGATGATGGTGATGGCGGTTGGTGTGATCGTCCGTTGGAAAGACACCCCGGTGAAATGGCTGGCAAGCATGCTGACCCCGGTGTTGCTGGGCAGCGTCGCGCTGGCGGTGGTCGCCGGTGTCGCTTATGGCGATTTCAACTGGGCCGTTATCGCAACCTTCCTGCTCGCCGCGTGGGTGTTGCTTGCCGGCGTGCGCGATATTTTCGACAAGACTCGCCACAAAGGTCTGATCAAAGGTCTGCCGACCCTGACCCGCAGTTATTGGGGCATGCAGATCGCCCACCTCGGCATCGCCGTTTGCGCGCTGGGCGTGGTGTTGTCGAGCCAGAACAGTGCCGAACGCGACCTGCGTCTGGCGCCGGGCGAATCGATGGATCTGGCCGGTTATCACTTCGTCTTCGAAGGCGCCAAACACTTCGAAGGGCCGAATTTCACCTCCGACAGAGGCACCATTCGGGTGATCCGCGACGGCAAGGAAGTCAGTGTATTGCACCCGGAAAAACGCCTGTACACCGTACAGAGTTCGATGATGACCGAAGCCGGGATTGACGCCGGTTTCACCCGTGACCTCTACGTCGCCCTTGGTGAGCCGCTGGAAAACGGCGCGTGGGCGGTACGGGTTCACGTCAAACCGTTCGTGCGCTGGATCTGGTTCGGCGGTCTGCTGACCGGTCTGGGCGGATTGCTCGCGGCGCTGGATCGGCGTTATCGGGTCAAGGTGAAATCCAAAGTGCGTGAAGCGCTGGGCATGACGGGAGCGGCTGCATGAGACGTTGGTTGATGCTGGTACCCCTGGCGCTTTTCCTGCTGGTGGCAGTGTTTCTGTATCGCGGTCTGTACCTCGATCCGGCAGAGCTGCCGTCGGCGATGATCAACAAGCCGTTCCCGGAGTTTTCGCTGCCGGCGGTTCAGGGCGACAAGACCCTGACCAAGGCTGACATCCTCGGCAAACCGGCGTTGGTTAACGTCTGGGGCACCTGGTGCATTTCCTGCCGGGTCGAGCATCCGGTGCTGAACAAACTCGCCGAGCGTGGCGTGTTGATCTACGGGATCAACTACAAGGACGTCAACGCCGATGCCTTGAAGTGGCTGGCCGAATTCCACAATCCGTATCAACTGGACATCCGTGACGACGAAGGCTCGCTGGGGCTGAACCTCGGTGTCTACGGCGCGCCGGAAACCTTCTTCATCGACGCCAAGGGCATCATCCGCGACAAGTACGTCGGTGTGATCGACGAACAGGTCTGGCGCGAAAAACTCGCGGCCAAGTATCAGGCGCTGGTCGATGAGGCCAAGCCATGAAGCGTTTTTTAGCGGCTATTGTGTTGGGCTTGAGCCTGGTCGGTGTGGCCCATGCCGCGATCGACACCTACGAGTTCGCCAAGGAAGGTGATCGCGAACGTTTCCGCGAACTGACCAAGGAACTGCGTTGCCCCAAATGCCAGAACCAGGACATCGCCGATTCCAATGCACCGATTGCCGCTGACCTGCGCAAAGAGATTTTCCGCATGCTCGGCGAGGGCAAGGACAACCAGCAGATCATCGATTTCATGGTGGATCGCTACGGCGATTTCGTCCGCTACAAGCCCGCACTCAACGCCAAGACCGCGCTGCTGTGGTTCGGCCCGGCCGGCCTGCTGCTCGGTGGTTTCGTGGTGATCGCGGTGATCGTCCGCCGCCGTCGCGCACAACGCGCCGACACCCCGCAATCGCTGTCTACCGAAGAGCGTCAGCGCCTCGACCAACTGTTGGATAAAAACCAAGAATGATTGATTTCTGGCTTGCCGCAGGGCTGTTGCTTCTGGTCGCCCTGAGTTTTCTGCTGATCCCTGTATTGCGTGAACGCCGCGCCCAGCGTGAAGAGGATCGTACTGCCCTCAACGTTGCGTTGTATCAGGAACGTGTCGCCGAGTTGCAATCGCAGCAGGCCGAAGGTGTGCTGGATGCCGCGCAAATGGACAGCGGCCGCGCCGAAGCCGCGCGTGAATTGCTCGCCGACACCGAAGGCGTTACCGCGCCGCGTGTCTCGAAACTGGGTAAACCGCTGCCGCTGCTGGCCGCCGTGTTGGTGCCAGTGTTGGGTTTGGCCCTGTACCTGCACTTCGGCGCCGCCGACAAGGTCGAATTGACCCGCGAATTCGCCCAGGCACCGCAGTCGATGGAAGAAATGACCCTGCGTCTGGAACGTGCCGTTGCGGCACAACCGGATTCTGCTGAAGGTCTGTATTTCCTGGGTCGTACCTACATGGCTCAGGAGCGTCCGGCGGACGCGGCGAAGATGTTTGAACGTGCCGCCAATCTCGCTGGTCGCCAACCGGAACTGCTCGGCCAGTGGGCGCAGGCGCAGTATTTCGCCGATGGCAAAAAATGGTCGAGCAAGATCCAGGCCCTGACCGATGAAGCGCTGAAGGCCGATCCAAAGGAAGTCACCAGCCTTGGTCTGCTCGGCATCGCCGCGTTCGAAGGCGAGCGTTATCAGGAGGCCATCGACTACTGGAACCGTTTGCTGGCGCAATTGCCTGCGAGCGACAAATCCCGCGAAGCGCTGCAAGGCGGGATCGAACGTGCCGCCGAGCGCCTGCAAGCCAGCGGCGGCAAGGTCGCCCAGGCACCGGCTGCCAAGCCTGCCGCACGGCTTAAGGTACGCGTCGATGTGGCTAATGAACTCAAAGACAAGGTGCAACCGGGCGACAGCGTGTTCATTTTCGCCCGCGCCACGTCCGGGCCACCGGCACCGCTGGCGGCCAAGCGCCTGACCGTGGCCGATCTGCCGGTCACGGTCGAACTGGGCGATGCCGACGCGATGATGCCGCAGTTGAAACTGTCGAACTTCCCTGAAGTCCAACTGGTTGCGCGCATCTCCCGTGCCGGTCAGCCGACCGCCGGTGAGTGGGTTGGCCGCAGCGGCCCGCTGGCCAGCAGCACCACCGCGCTGCAAAAACTGACCATCGACAGCCCGGACAAGTAACCGGGCAACACAGGAAAGCACCGCCATGCACACCATCGCCCGAATCACGGTTCTCACATTGGCCCTGGGCTTGAGTGCATGTGCGGTGCAACGACCGGAACGGACCACCCACCTGCCGCCGATTCCGCCGTCACAACCCAGCCCGACCCCTTCGACCTCGCCGATACCGGGCAAAAGCATTCCGGCCAAACCGGCCAAACCTGTCCCGCGCACCTCGGCCAGCTTCGCCCCGCCACCGGGCGGCAACAGCCATTGGGATCAGAAACTCGGCGTTTATGTGCTTGACGACCAGTCCGACACGTTCTACCGCCAGCGCACCTACTATCGCTGGAACAACGGCTGGAGCCGCTCGATCAGCCCCAACGGCCCATGGGAAGACACCGACATCCACGGCGTGCCACCGGGGCTGGGCAAGCAGTTCGGGCAGTGATGAAAAACGGCGATCCCTGGATCGCCGTTGTGCTGTCTGTGGCTGCAATCAATCACACTCTGTAAAACAACCGGACGTCGCTCTTTGGATTTCTGTGCTTGAGTAAAGATAACTCTAGGGTTACTTTTAATGGGCCGGGGCAAGGAGGCGGTTGGTGCAGAGCAGGTTATTGATCAAGGAGCTGGAGGAGGCGGGTTGGACGCTGGACAGGATTACCGGCAGTCATCACCTCTTCAGGCACCGCTACAACCCATACACGATTCCCGTTCCTCACCCGAAAAAGGATTTGCCGTTGGGGACGGTCAAAAGCATCAGGAGGCGTGCCGGGTTGTACAACCCGCCAGCCAGTTTCGAAGGAGATCCATAATGCAATATCCAATCTGCATCGAGTGGGGCGATGAGAACACCGCCATCGGTATTCAGATCCCCGATATTCCCGGCGCCGTGACGGCAGGGGATAGCTTTGAAGATGCCTACAATGCAGCCGTTGAAATCGCCCACATCATGTTGCAGGAGATTGCGGCGGACGGAGAGGCGATTCCGATGCCGACCTCTGCTGCGGCGCATCGCAACAATCCGGAGTTCGCCGGGATGGGCTGGGGCATGCTGGAGCTGGATATCTCGCCATACCTGGGCAAGACCGAGAAGGTCAACGTGACCCTGCCCGGTTATGTGATTCAGCGAATCGACCGCTATGTGCGCGAACACAACGTCAAAAGCCGCTCCTCCTTTCTGGCGGATGCGGCGATGGAGAAGCTGGTCAGGTATTGAAAAGCATCGCGGGCCAGTTGGCCTGCGATGCTTTTTACGTGTTACGCAGTCGCCAGCGATCGCCGTTGCGATGCACCCAAAAAACGCAACAACGCCAACAATGGAAACGCACTGCCAACAATCACGATCCACAACCAGCCGCCATGCTCGAACACCGCGCTGGCGACCGACGAGCCGAAGGCGCCGCCGATGAAGATGCTGGTCATGTACAGCGCATTCAGGCGACCACGGCTTTTCGCGTCCAGCGAGTAGACCGCACGCTGACCGAGGACCATGTTCATCTGTACGCAGAAGTCCAATACCACGCCGGTCACGGCCAGGCCGATCACGCTGTAGGCCGGGTGGATGAAGGCGGGGAGGAAGCTCAGGCTGGCGAACAGCATCGCCAGCAGCGAAGCGATGCGGGTGTGGCCAGCGTCGGCCAGGCGTCCGCTGATGGGGGCGGCGATGGCACCGATGGCGCCGACCAGGGCGAAGATCGCGATCTCGCTTTGTGACAGGCCGTGGTTGCGCGCCAACTCAAGTGGTACCGCTGTCCAGAACAGGCTGAACGTGGCAAACATGCACCCCTGATAAAACGCGCGCTGACGCAGCACCGGTTGTTGGCGCAGCAGCGTCCACAGCGAACCGAGCAGTTGCCCGTAAGAGGCGCTGTGATCCGGTTGGCGCTTGGGCACGGTCAATGCCAGCACCACGCTGATCGCCGCCATCAATGCTGCCGCAATCATGAACATCGCCCGCCAGCCGAAATGATCGGCAACCACGCTCGACACCGGCCGCGCCAGCAGGATACCCAGCAGCAGACCACCCATGATTGCGCCGACGACGCGCCCGCGAGATTCCTCCGGCGCCAGATGCGCGGCCAGCGGAATCAGGATCTGTACCGACACGGAACTGAAACCCACGAGCAGCGAGATCAGCAAAAACACGTTGGGCTGATCGGTAAATGCGGCGCCGAGCAGGCTGGCAATTGCCACCACCGTGGTGATGATCATCAACCGACGGTTTTCCAGCAGATCGCCCAGCGGCACCAGAAAGAACAGGCCCAGCGCATAACCGATTTGCGTCAGCGAGACGATGAAGCTGGCCATGGTGTCGGAGAGGCCAAGGTCCGGCGCAATCAGGCCGATGATCGGCTGGGCGTAGTAGATGTTGGCAACGATGGCGCCGCAGCAGAAGGCGAACAGCAGCACCATGCCTCGGGTCATTGCGTGAGTGGCGGTGGTCATAAGGTTTCTCGATCCAGCGAAAGGGAATGCGCAGAGGCTATGGGACAAATCGTATTGGCAGAAGAGGCCTTCGGTTGATATCGATTATTTCTTTGAGCAATGAATGGCTGCAGTCAGGTGGTTGCCACCTCGGTGAACCTTGCGTTCGACCATTGAGCGTCGATGATACATTCAGCTACATCTTCTTCGGTAGCGTGCGTATGTTTACTGCTGCGCTTTACTGTTCGTCATAGGGGACATGGTGGTGATTTCAAATTCCCACAAAAAAGGCGACCCGTTGAGATCGCCTTTTCATAGAGCCGCTTGACTATTACTGGCTGTAAATCTGGTCAAACACCCCACCGTCATTGAAGTGGGTCTTCTGCACGGTGCGCCAGTCACCAAAGGTTTTCTCCACCGACAGGAAGTCGACTTTCGGGAAACGGTCGGTGTATTTGGCCAGCACCGCCGGGTCACGCGGACGCAGGTAGTTGGCCGCAGCGATTTCCTGACCTTCAGGCGACCACAGGTATTTCAGGTACTCATCAGCGGCTGCGCGCGAACCTTTCTTGTCGACGACTTTATCGACCACCGACACCGGTGGCTCGGCTTCGGCGGAGACGCTTGGGTAGATGACTTCAAACTGATCACGGCCAAATTCGCGGGCGATCATTTCCGCTTCGTTCTCGAAAGTCACCAGCACGTCGCCAATCTGGTTGGTCATGAATGTGGTGGTCGCGGCGCGGCCACCGGTATCCAGCACCGGCGCTTGCTTGAACAGTTTGCCGACGAAGTCTTTGGCTTTGTTCTCGTCACCGCCGTTCTTCAGCACGTAGCCCCAGGCCGAGAGGTAGGTGTAGCGGCCGTTACCCGAGGTTTTCGGGTTTGGCACGATCACCTGCACGCCGTCTTTAAGCAGGTCCGGCCAGTCTTTCAGGGCTTTCGGGTTGCCCTTGCGCACAATGAACACGGTCGCCGAGGTGAACGGTGCGCTGTTGTCCGGCAGTCGGGTAACCCAGTTCTCCGGCACCAGTTTGCCGTGATCGGCCAGGGCGTTGATGTCGGTGGCCATGTTCATGGTGATGACGTCGGCCGGCAGGCCATCGATCACCGAGCGCGCTTGCTTGCTCGAACCGCCGAAGGACATCTGCACGGTGATGTTTTCGTTGTGCTCGGCTTGCCAGTGTTTCTGGAACGCAGTGTTGTAGTCCTTGTAGAAATCGCGCATCACGTCGTAGGAAACGTTCAGCAGGGTCGGTGCGGCTTGAGCCACGCTACCGAACGCAAGACCGGCGGCGAGAAGTGAGGCGCCAAAGAGTTTTTTCACTGCGCATTCCTTGTTCTGTGGGGGTGTTGTGCCAAAGGTGAGGCCACTTGCCACTGACTATAACGGGGCACGCATAGTCGCTTAAAGATTAAAAAGCACTTTGCTTATTCCATTTTCTTGAACAGTGCATTGCCGCATCGGGAGCAGAAAGCTGCGTCGTGTTCGTGGCTGTTTTTCTTGCACACCGGGCAATCGTGTTGCAGATGTTCGCCGCGCATGGCGTTGGCCAGTTCGGCGGTGAAAATCCCGGTGGGCACGGCGATGATCGAGTAACCGGTGATCATTACCAGCGACGAAATCACCTGGCCCAGCGGGGTTGTCGGCACGATATCGCCGAAGCCCACGGTGGTCAGCGTCACGATTGCCCAATAGATGCCTTTGGGAATACTGGTGAAGCCGTGTTCCGGGCCTTCGATCACGTACATCAGCGTGCCGAACACCGTCACCAGCGTGCAGACGCTGACCAGAAACACCACGATCTTCTGCTTGCTGCCGCGCAGCGCCGACATCAGATAGTTGGCTTGCTTGAGGTACGGGCTGAGTTTGAGCACGCGAAAAATCCGCAGCATCCGGATGATGCGGATGATCAGCAGATACTGTGCATCGCTGTAATACAGGGCGAGGATGCCGGGCACGATTGCCAGCAAATCCACCAGCCCATAAAAACTGAAGGCATAACGCAACGGCTTCGGTGAGCAATACAGGCGCAGGATGTACTCACCGAGAAAGATAATGGTGAAGCCCCACTCGATGTACGCCAGTGCATCGGCATAGTTGCGGTGAACGCTGTCGATGCTGTCGAGCATCACGACCACCAGGCTGGCGAGGATGATCAACAGCAAAATGCCGTCGAAACGCCGCCCAGCCGTGGTGTCGGTCTGGAAAATCACTACGTAAAGCTGATCACGCCAACGCTTGCTGCTGTCCATATGTAACGCCTGAATCGAAGATCAGCGCAGCCTAGGTTGATTCTCCCCATGAGCGCAAGGCGTGCTGTTAACCGTTGCGTTGCCGAGCATCTGGATGCCAGCGCGGATCAGCCAGCAGGCGAGAATGAATGGCGCGGTCAGCGTGGCCAGACCGACGGCGGCAAACAGGGGTGTCACCAGCAGCGCGAGGACGATGCCGAGCAACGGCAGCCACGGTTGTTGACGTTGTGCACTGAAGGCGAGTGCGGCGAGTACGGCGTTGTAGCTGCCCAGGCCGAGCAGGGCGGTATTGGTTTCGTGGTGCAGCAGGCTTGAACCGAGGCCGATTGCACTTGCCAACAGCGCCCAGGCAAAGGCCCGACGATCAGCTATCAGCAAACCGATGGCGATCAAGGTGCCGGCCAGCGGATGACCGAGAAACATCACCTGGCCCAACCCTCTGAACTCGGCGGCGAGCAGGCTCACGTTATTGAGTTCGACAGAAGGCATGGGCATGGGCGGCGCTGCGAAGAGAAGCAGCCCCCAGCTTATGCCCACGAACGGCGAGGTATAGGCCGGTATGGATCGGCGGTGGTACACATGTTTGAGCCATTGCTGTGTGAGCATTGCGCTCAGGCCACCGGCAGCAAGAATCAACGGCGGCAGCATCGGCGACCACGGGAAGTACAGGCTCAGCAGCAGGCCGAGCAAGACACCGTTGTAGCTGAACAATCCGGCCTGGCGATCAGCCTTGGCATAGTTGCGTCGTTGCGCGGTGAGCAATCCGGCCATGGCACCCAGCAGCGCGCCGGCAAACAGCACCGGAGCGGTGAGCAGGATCGCCAGCAGGCACAGCAGGCCGCACAGCGGATGACGCTGGAAGAAGATTTGACTGAAACCGTTGAGCAAAGCCTCGGCCCAGTCGGGGCAGTGGGTGTTGAAAGAGTTGGCAGGCATGGCAGTTCTGAAAGTCAGTACTGATCGTTCCTTTGCTGCGCGTGGGAACGATCATGTTGGAGTTAAATCAACGTCTCAATGCGCAGCGAGTTGGTCGAGCCCGGCTGCCCGAACGGCACACCGGCAGTGATCAACAGCGTGTCACCGCGCTCGGCCATGCCTTGCGCCTGGGCGATTTCCAGCGCGGTAGAACACACCTCATCGACCTGACGCAGACGATCGTTGACCACCGAGTGAATGCCCCACGCCACGCTCAAACGGCGAGCGGTTTGCAGGTTCGGCGTCAGATTGAGGATCGGTGCTTTGGGCCGTTCCCGCGCCGCACGCAACGTCGAGGCTCCGGACTCGCTGTAGTTGACCAGCACGGCCACTGGCAGCACGTTGCTGATGCGTCGGATCGCGCAACTGATGGCATCGGAAACAGTCGCCTCAGCCTTGGGGCGGCTGACGTCGAGTTGCGTCTGATAATCCGGGCCGTTTTCCACCTGACGGATGATCTTGCTCATCATCTGCACGGCTTCCAGCGGGTATTCCCCCGACGCGGTTTCCGCCGACAGCATCACCGCATCGGCACCCTCGGCCACGGCGTTGGCCACGTCGGTGACTTCAGCGCGGGTCGGCGTCGCAGAGAAGCGCATCGACTCGAGCATCTGCGTTGCCACCACCACCGGTTTTCCCAATTCACGGCAGGTGCTGATGATGTTTTTCTGGATCTGCGGCACGCTCTCGGCAGGGACTTCCACGCCCAGGTCACCGCGAGCCACCATGATCGCGTCGCTCAGCTCGGCGATTTCGCGCAGTTGCTCGACGGCCGAAGGCTTTTCGATTTTGGCCATCAGGAAGGCTTTGTCGCCGATCAGTGCGCGGGCTTCGAGCATGTCTTGCGGGCGCTGGACAAACGACAGCGCCACCCAATCCACACCCAACTCCAGACCAAAACTCAAATCGCGGCGATCCTTGGCCGTCAACGGGCTGAGGTCGAGCACCGCTTGCGGCACGTTCACGCCTTTGCGGTCTGACAGCTCGCCGCCATTGAGCACGGTGGTGTCGATCGCATCGTCGTACTTAGTCACCACGCGCAGACGCAGTTTGCCGTCGTCGAGCAGCAGATCCATGCCGGCTTCCAGCGCCTCGATGATTTCCGGATGCGGCAGGTTGACCCGGCGCTCATCGCCGGGAGTCGCATCCAGATCCAGACGGAACGCCTGACCGCGATGCAACTGCACCTTGCCCTCGGCGAATTTGCCGACACGCAGTTTTGGCCCTTGCAGGTCCATCAGAATGCCCAGCGGATAGTTGAGCTGACGCTCGACTTCGCGGATCCACTGATAGCGCTTGGCGTGGTCGGCGTGGTCGCCGTGGCTGAAGTTCAGGCGGAAGATATTCACTCCGGCCTCGACCAGTTCGCGGATGTCTTGGATGCCATCGACAGCAGGCCCGAGGGTGGCGAGGATTTTGACCTTTTTATCAGGCGTCATGATTTAGAGCTCTCGAGAATCAGAATGGCGCGGAAGTCGTTGACGTTGGTGCGGGTCGGCTCGGTGACGATCAGCGCATCGAGCGCCTCGAAATAGCCGTAGCCATTGTTGTTATCCAGCTCGTCACTGGCGCTCAAGCCCAGTGCCGCGGCGCGCTTGTAGCTGTCCGGGGTCATGATGGCACCGGCGTTGTCTTCCGAGCCGTCGATGCCGTCGGTGTCACCGGCCAGGGCGTAGACGACGGGCAGGCCTTTGAGGCTATCGGTCAGGCTAAGGAGGAATTCGGCGTTGCGCCCGCCACGGCCATTGCCGCGCACGGTCACGGTGGTTTCACCGCCGGAGAGGATCACGCACGGCGCCGCCAGTGGCTGGCCGTGGTTGATGATCTGGCGAGCGATGCCGGCGTGGACTTTCGCCACTTCGCGCGATTCACCTTCCAGATCGCCGAGGATCAGCGTGCTGAAACCGGCCTGACGGCACTTCACCGCCGCGGCGTCCAGCGATTGCTGAGGACGGGCGATCAACTGGAAATGACTGCGGGCCAGGCTCGGATCACCGGGTTTGACGGTCTCCGATTCAGGGCTTTGCAACCAGGTGCGTACCGACGCCGGGATCTCGATGCCGTAGCGCTTGATGATCGCCAGTGCTTCAGCCGAGGTGCTGGGGTCGGCCACGGTCGGGCCAGAGGCGATGACCGTGGCGAGGTCGCCTGGTACATCGGAGATCGCGTAGGTATAGACCGTGGCAGGCCAGCAGGCTTTACCCAGGCGTCCGCCCTTGATCGCCGAGAGGTGCTTGCGCACGCAGTTCATCTCGCCGATGGTCGCGCCGGATTTGAGCAGGGCTTTGTTGATGGATTGCTTGTCAGCGAGGGTGATGCCTTCGGCCGGCAAGGCGAGCAGGGCAGAGCCGCCACCGGAGAGCAGGAAGATCACGCGGTCGTCTTCGCTCAGGTTACTCACCAGGCCCAGCACACGCTTGGCCACGGCCAGGCCGGCAGCGTCCGGCACCGGATGCGCAGCTTCGACCACTTCGATTTTTTCGCATGGGGCGCCGTGACCGTAACGAGTCACTACCAGGCCAGAGACTTCCCCCTGCCAGCAGCGTTCGACCACTTGCGCCATCGCGGCCGCGGCTTTACCGGCGCCGATGACGATGACCCGACCGGTGCGATCGTCTGGCAGGTGGGCTTCGAGGACTTGCTGCGGGTGGGCCGCGTCGATGGCTGTGGCAAACAGCTCGCGCAGCAGTTGTTGCGGATCGACCGACATGGCGGGCTCCCGGAATTCTTGTTATTCGAAAGGGCAACTCAGATCCAGTGTGGGAGCGGGCTTGTTCGCGAATGCGCGGGGTCAGTCAACCTTGGTGTCGACTGACATTGCCTCTTCGCGAGCAAACCCGCTCCCACATGGAACGCGGGGCAAAGGCTTACTGCTTGTCGCGGATCGAGAAGTTGGCCATGTGTTCCAGGCCCTTGATCAGCGCCGAGTGATCCCAGTTGCTGCCACCGATGGCCGCGCAGGTGCTGAACACTTGCTGGGCGTTGGCGGTGTTCGGCAGGTTGATGTTCAGTTCCTTGGCGCCTTGCAGAGCCAGGTTCAGGTCCTTCTGGTGCAGACTGATGCGGAAGCCTGGATCGAAGGTACCTTTGATCATGCGTTCGCCGTGCACTTCGAGGATCTTGGAGGATGCGAAGCCGCCCATCAGCGCTTCACGCACCTTGGCTGGATCGGCACCGTTTTTCGAAGCGAACAGCAAGGCTTCAGCCACGGCCTGAATGTTCAGGGCCACGATGATCTGGTTCGCCACTTTTGCGGTTTGACCGTCGCCATTGCCACCGACCAGCGTGATGTTCTTGCCCATGGCCTGGAACAGCGGCAGTGCGCGTTCGAAGGCATCGGCGTCGCCACCGATCATGATGCTCAGGGTCGCGGCTTTGGCACCGACTTCACCACCGGACACAGGTGCGTCGAGGTATTGCGCACCTTTTTCGTTGATCTTCGCCGCGAAGGCTTTGGTGGCGGTCGGCGAGATCGAGCTCATGTCGATCACGACTTTGCCTTTGCCGATACCGGCAGCGACGCCGTCGGCGCGGAACAGCACGTCATCGACCTGCGGGGTATCCGGGACCATGACGATGATGAACTCGGCTTCCTGAGCCACTTCGCGCGGGTTGGCCAGCGCGACGGCACCCGCGGCAACCAGGTCGGCAGGCGCGGGGTCGTGGTGCGCCGACAGGAACAGGCTGTGACCGGCTTTCTGCAGGTTCGCCGCCATTGGGTGGCCCATGATGCCGGTGCCGATAAATCCGATTTTAGCCATGAGAAAATCCTCTTGTTTTTGTCTTGCTCAAGCAAATTTGGGGTGTTGCTTTGGGTGGGAGCGGGCTTGCTCGCGAATGCGGTGGAACATTCAATATCCGTGTTGACTGAACCACCGCATTCGCGAGCAAGCCCGTTCCTACAGGTTTTGCGTTGTTCTTAAATTGCGTTGTGGGTTTTCAACCAGCCGAGCCCTGCTTCAGTGGTGGTAAGCGGCTTGTATTCGCAACCGACCCAACCCTGATAACCGATGCGGTCCAGGTGTTCGAACAGGAAGCGGTAGTTGATTTCACCGGTACCTGGCTCGTTGCGCCCGGGGTTGTCTGCGAGCTGCACATGGTTGATCTCGCCCAGGTGCGATTGCAGGGTGCGGGCCAGATCGCCTTCCATGATTTGCATGTGATAGATGTCGTATTGCAGGAACAGATTGGCGCTGCCGACCTGTTCGCGAATCGACAGGGCTTGCGCGGTGTTGTTCAAGTAGAAGCCTGGGATGTCACGGGTGTTGATCGCTTCCATCACCAGTTTGATGCCCGCCGCTTGCAGCTTGTCGGCCGCGTACTTGAGGTTGGCGACGAAGGTCTTTTCCACGGTGGCATCGTCCACGCCTTGCGCACGGATACCGGCCAGGCAGTTGACTTGGGTGTTGCCCAGCACTTGCGCGTAGGCAATGGCCAGATCGACACCGGCGCGGAATTCTTCGACCCGATCCGGCAGGCACGCGATACCGCGCTCACCTTTGGCCCAGTCACCGGCCGGCAGGTTGAACAGCACTTGGGTCAGACCGTTGGCCTCCAGTTTTGCCTTGATTTCGGCGGAGCTGAAGTCGTACGGAAACAGATATTCCACACCACTGAAACCGGCCTTGGCGGCGGCGTCGAAACGGGCAAGGAAATCCTGTTCGGTGAACAGCATGGACAGGTTGGCTGCGAAACGCGGCATGGTGGTCTCCCGTAAATCTTGTGAAGTTCCCCTTGTGGCAGCGGGCTTGCTCGCCAAAGCGGTGGATCAGCCAACATCATTGTCGGATGTGCAATTGCTTTCGCGGGCAAGCCCGCTCCCACAGGGAGAGCGGTCAACAGTTAATCAAGCAGCGAAATCGCCGTCGGTGCGTCGTTGCCGACGAGTGCCAGGTCTTCGAATTCGTTGACGGCGTTGATCTCGGTACCCATGGAGATGTTGGTCACACGCTCCAGAATGATCTCGACGATCACCGGCACCTTGAACTCTTCGATCATCTGTTCGGCCTTGCGCAGGGCAGGGGCGATTTCCGACGGTTCGAACACACGCAGTGCCTTGCAGCCCAGGCCTTCAGCCACTGCGATGTGGTCAACCCCGTAACCGTTGAGTTCCGGCGCGTTGAGGTTATCGAAGGACAGCTGCACGCAGTAGTCCATTTCGAACCCGCGCTGTGCCTGACGGATCAGACCCAGGTACGAGTTGTTCACCACGACGTGGATGTACGGCAGTTTGAACTGAGCGCCGACCGCCAGTTCTTCGATCATGAACTGGAAGTCATAGTCCCCCGACAGGGCCACGACTTTACGGTTCGGATCGGCCTTCACCACGCCCAGCGCTGCCGGAATGGTCCAGCCCAACGGGCCTGCCTGGCCGCAGTTGATCCAGTGACGCGGCTTGTAGACGTGCAGGAACTGCGCGCCGGCAATTTGCGACAGACCAATGGTGCTGACGTAGCAGGTGTCCTTGCCGAACACCTGGTTCATTTCTTCGTAAACGCGCTGTGGCTTGACCGGCACGTTGTCGAAGTGGGTTTTGCGATGCAGGCTGGTTTTGCGCTGCTGGCAATCCTGCAGCCAGGCACTGCGGTTTTTCAGCTTGCCGGCGGCTTGCCATTCACGCGCCACTTCGATGAACACGGTCAATGCGGCAGCGGCGTCGGACACGATGCCCAGGTCCGGTGTGAACACACGACCGATCTGCGTACCTTCGATGTCGACGTGAATGAACTTGCGACCTTCGGTGTAGACATCAACCGAACCGGTGTGGCGGTTGGCCCAGCGGTTACCGATGCCCAGTACCACGTCGGATTTGAGCATCGTCGCGTTGCCGTAACGGTGCGAAGTCTGCAGGCCGACCATGCCGACCATCAGCGGGTGATCGTCCGGGATGGTGCCCCAACCCATCAGGGTCGGGATCACCGGAATACCGGTCAGCTCGGCGAACTCCACCAGCAGATCGCTGGCGTCGGCGTTGATGATGCCGCCACCGGCGACCAGCAATGGACGCTCGGCCTGATCGAGCAGGGCCAGAGCCTTTTCCACCTGCACGCGGGTTGCGGTCGGCTTGGCCAGCGGCAGCGGCTGGTAGGCGTCGATGTCGAATTCGATTTCAGCCATCTGCACGTCGAACGGCAGGTCGATCAGCACCGGGCCTGGACGGCCGGAGCGCATCTCAAAGAAAGCTTTCTGGAACGCGTAAGGCACCTGGCCCGGTTCCAGAACCGTGGTCGCCCACTTGGTGACGGGCTTGACGATGCTGGTGATGTCGACCGCCTGGAAGTCTTCCTTGTGCATACGGGCGCGGGGTGCCTGGCCGGTAATGCAGAGGATGGGAATCGAGTCGGCCGAGGCGCTGTAGAGCCCGGTGACCATGTCGGTACCGGCCGGGCCGGAGGTGCCGATGCACACGCCGATGTTGCCGGCCTTGGTGCGGGTGTAACCCTCGGCCATGTGCGAGGCGCCTTCAACGTGGCGAGCGAGGACGTGATCGATGCCACCGACTTTCTGCAAGGCGGAGTACAGCGGGTTGATTGCAGCGCCCGGGATGCCAAAAGCGGTATCAACCCCTTCACGGCGCATCACCAGAACGGCGGCTTCGATTGCTCTCATTTTGCTCATGGTTTTGTGCCTCTTTACGTTTTGTAATTGTATACAAGTGGCTTTGCGCAGAGTGTATTCACGGCGGACGGCGCAGGTCAATCCATTTTATCAAGCGTTCGTTTCATTCGTCGGAAGCCGATTCTGCTGTGGCTTTTCGTCGCATGTAGCGATTTTCGATAATTATTGTATACAAAAAAATAACTCATTGTGTTCTATTTGTTGCATTGGCCTGCGGCACAAAACCGCAGTCCCACGACTTTCCCTATAACAAAATGAGGACGGCACCATGAGCGCTTTAACCTTGAAAGTCGCAGTCAACCTGGTCAGTGAAGCCATCAGCGCAGGGCGAGGCATCAATGCCGCGCCGCTGACCATCGCGGTACTTGATGCCGGCGGTCATCTGGTCGCCCTGCAACGCGAAGACGGCGCCAGCCTGCTTCGCCCGCAAATCGCCATCGGCAAAGCCTGGGGCGCCATCGCGCTAGGTAAAGGCTCGCGCCTGCTGGCGCTGGACGCGCAACAACGGCCGGCCTTCATTGCCGCACTGAACAGCATGGGCCAGGGCAGCGTGGTGCCGGCACCGGGTGGTGTGTTGATTCGGGATCAGGCGGGGAACGTGCTCGGCGCGATCGGGATCAGCGGCGATCTGTCGGATATTGATGAGCAGGTGGCGATCAAAGCGGTGGAGGTGCTGGACTTGCGGGCGGATGCGGGGGTGGTTTCTTGATCTTTAGCGTCTGATTAACCGCTATCGCGAGCAGGCTCACTCCTACAGGATCGTGGTCAGGCACAAAATGTCTGAATGCCTCCGAGCCCTTATAGGAGTGAGCCTGCTCGCGATCGCGTCATCGCGGTGTCTCAGTCCGGTTCACACCCTTTGAGCACCAACCGAATAATCGTCTGCGCCGCCGCCTCATAATCCGCTTCGTCCAGCTTGTCCTTGCCGGTGACCGCAGAAATCTGCCAGTCGAAGTCGGCGTAGGTCTGGGTGGCAGCCCAGATACTGAACATCAGATGGTTGGGGTCGATCGGCGCGATCTGGCCGCGGTCGATCCAGGTCTGGATGCAGTTGATGTTGTGCTTGGCCTGGCCGTTGAGTTGCTCGACCAGGTCGGCGCTCAAATGCGGTGCGCCGTGCATGATTTCGCTGGCAAATACTTTGGACGCGAAGGGCAGGTCGCGGGAGATGCGGATCTTGGAGCGGATGTAGCCGCTCAGTACTTCGCTCGGTACGCCGTCCGCGTTGAACGGCGTCGACGCCTGCAGGATCGGCACGATGATGCTTTCCAGTACCTCGCGGTAGAGGTTTTCCTTGGATTTGAAGTAGTAGTAGACGTTGGGCTTGGGCAATCCCGCCTTGGCGGCGATGTCGCTGGTTTTGGTCGCTGCGAAGCCTTTGTCGGCAAACTCCTCGCTGGCGGCACGCAGGATCAGTTCTTTGTTGCGCTCGCGGATTGTGCTCATAAACCCGGTGGTTCCTTGCCTGTTCTGGCGGTGGCGCATGGTAGCACCGGCCTCGCGCAGCGCTCAAGAATGCCCCGTGTGCTCGGTGATGACCTGGCGCTCAATGCCCAGCAAGTCTGCGGCGTACATGCCGAGCGGGAAAGGTGGCTAAAGCTTCGTTCGTCAACAAGCTCTGGAAAGCCTTTAAAGGCTGAGCACGTTACCCCTGTGGGAGCGGGCTTGCTCGCGAAGGCGGCGTCTGAGTCAATGGACAGGTGACTGACACTCCCTTTTCGCGAGTAAGCTTGTTCCCACATTTGCCGGATGTGGCTCCCGTAAAAACGTTACTCGGCAATCTGCAACTTGCGCGACTCGGTGTACACGTAACGCACCTTTTCGTACTCGAACGGCGAGTTCAGTTGACCGTAGCGGAAACTGGTCTGATAGCGCTTGTCTACTGCGCGCAGGGCCCAGATCTCCGGATGGTTGGAGCTGACTTCTGACACGTTCAAGAAGTTGACCGCCGATTCGGCGCTGTAGTCCACGGCCAGACCTGCAGTGTCACGCAGGTTCGATGGGCCGAGGACCGGCAGCACAAAATAGGCGCCTCCCGGCACACCATAGAAACCCAGCGTCTGGCCGAAGTCTTCGCTCTGGCGTGGCAGGCCCATGGCGGTCGCCGGGTCCCACAGACCGGCGACGCCGATGGTGGTGTTGAACAACAGGCGTGCAGTCGTTTTCATGGAGCGCTCGCCCTTGAACTGCAACAGGCTGTTGATCAGGTTGGGTACGTCGCCCAGGTTGTTGAAAAAGTTGCTCACGCCGGTGCGCACGAAGCTCGGCGTGACGTAGCGATAACCGTCGACCACCGGCAAAAATACCCATTGATCGAAACGGTAGTTGAAGTGGTAAACGCGACGGTTCCACTCTTCCAGCGGGTCATACACGTTCAGCGCGTTGAGCGTGGAACGCTCGAATTCGCGTTGGTCCAGCCCCGGGTTGAATTTGAGTTTGGACAGCGGCTCCTTGAAACCGTCACTGTCGACCACCACCGGTGCATTGGCTTTGCTGTTATCGGCCTGGGCCATGCCTGCACAGAGGAGTGCTGCTATCAGCAGGAGATATTTAGCCACGGAAGAACTCCAGCATGGCGTCGCTGTTGACGCGGTAGTTAATGTTGCCGCAATGGCCGCCCAGTGGATAAACGGTCAGGCGATCGCCAAAGGTTTTGCGCAGGAAGCCCAGGTCGCCCGGGCCGAGGATCACGTCGTCGGCGTTGTGCATCACGGCGATTTTAGGGCTGTCGTGCAGGTAATCCTTGAGCGCATACAGACTGACCTGATCGATCAATTGCAACAGGCTGCCGCCATCGGTGCGCGCGCGCCACATCGGGATCACCTGTTCGGTCAGGTAGCAATCGAAGTCACATTGCAGTGCACGCTTGAGGAACGGCGTGAGGCTGGTGCCTTCGGTGATCGGGAATTTCGGCGGGGTGATCAGGCCGCGACGGTTGATCAGGTCCGAGGTGAAGGCAATATCGGCGGCCGAGAAACGGAACGAGGTGCCAATCAGCATCGCCATCTGTTCGTTGGTCAGGTGCTGTTTGGATTGCTGGAAGTCGTAGAGCAGGGCGTCGTTGAGGTCGATGTAACCTTTCTGCTGGAAGTAACGGGTCAATTTGCCCAGCACCAACTCATAGAACGTTGTGCTGTTGTTGATGCCTTTGACTTCGGTCTGTACCAGCCTGTCGAGGTTGGTGATCGAGGTGTAAAGGTTGACCGGCGGATTGAGCAGCAGGACTTTTTTGAAATTGAAGCTGCGGCGGGTTTCGTCCAGATGCGCGACGAACGCCGCATCAAGCGCACCGAGGCTGTAGCCGGTGAGGTAGTAGTCAGTGACCGGCAGTTTCGGATTTTGCGCCCGCACAGCCTGCATCACACGGTACATGTCCTCGGCGTCTTCCTTGGTCACGCCCGGTGTGGCGAAGCGCGACGCGGCGCTGATGAAGTCGAAGCTGGTCGGTGAGGACAACTGCACGACGTGATAGCCGGCCTTGTAATAGAGTTTTTTCAGGTATTCGTTGAGCGTGCTGTCATAACGCGCACCAGTGCCGGCAATCAGGAAGATCAGCGGTGCTGGTTTGTCCTGGGTGGCGATGCGGTAAGTGAGTTTTTTTACCGCCCAGAAATTGTCCGGCAGGATGAATGCCCGCTCCGGGCGCAAGGTGACGCTGCGGTCGGACTGATTGATGTCGTCGTCCAGTGGCAGTTCCGGGCGCAGGTCCGGCGGAGTCGTGGCGATGGTCGCCTCGAACGGGTTGGTCAGGGGGTAGCCATAACTGGCGGCGTCGATATCCGCCGCCAGTGCGGACGCACTCAAGATAAGGCCGCTGAACAGCGCGGCGAAGCGCAAGGAACGGAGCATGACTGGATCCCTTAGAGGAAGGTGCCGAATGAGGTTCGCAGGCTATGACCACCGGGGTTGTGCCAAAGTGCCATGGCGCGGCACCAAACAGGCAGAATTCGGAGTAATAGTAGCCGGACGATACACTTTGCATCGCGCGGATGAATAGTTAACTGTTGTTAGCGCTTGCGTATGCCGGGCGGCAGATTAAGCTGGCCGCCGATTTTTGTTGATTGGAGTCATTCATGTCCCGCCGCGTGCCCGTGATGCTGTTGCTCGTTCTGCTGCCGTTATGGCTCGCCGCCAGTTATGGCGCGCGATACGGCTTCATGGAGGATGGCAAATGGGTGGGCATCTGCGTAGATGAGGCCAGTCGCTGGGAGTGCCAGATGCGTTCCAGCCTGGGGCTGATGACTCACTTCAAGGTGTTGGGCTGGGCGGCGTTGGGTGCGGCATTGATCGGATTCGTGTTGCCGGGCAGGGCCGGGTGGTGGCTGGCGGTGCTGGCGCTGGTGTTCGGGCTGCCGGCGCTGGCGCTGTACAACACCACGTTGGCGGTGTTTGCGCTGGTGATTGCCGGGTTGCGCCTGGTCCGGCAATCTCGCGGCGTCTGACAATCAGTCATCGCGGGCAAGCCCGTTCCCACAGGGATTTGTGTGCAGTCAGGTCCAAATGTGGGGGCGGGCTTGCTCGCCAAGGGGCCGGCGCAGACGCTGAAGATCAGCGAGTGCGAACCCGCAAGCATCGCCACAATGCCGCCACCATCAAGCCGCTGACCAGTGCCCAGCCCAAGGCCTGCTGGTTCTGCAACCCCTCCTCGAACAACTGCGGTGCGATACCGGCCCCGATGATAAGGGCCAGCAAAGCAATCTCCCGACGCGGCACGCTGACCGGGCGGCACAGGTACACCAGCGCGGGCAGGATGAATGCCATGCTCGCAAAGCTGCGGTAACGCGCATCGAACACCATCTCCAGCATCATCACCGCGGCTGCAAAACCTGCTGTGGCCACCAGCCAGCCGGCGCGACGCTCCAGCAGATTGAAAGCACGTTCACGCCAGCCGGTACGCGCGCTCAATGTCAGCGCGGCATGCGCCAGTACTTTCAGATTCAGCGCTGTCAACAGTCCGACCCACAGCCATTCGCTGGCAAATCGCGTGGTGACCCGGGCCATATCGCCCCAGGCACCGATTGAGCACGCGGCGAGGGCGCCCAGCAGTGGCAATACCAGTGCTGAGCGAGTATTGCGAACGCGGCCGCCAAGGATCAGCGTACCGAGGAAAATCAAACCGCCAACGGCCAGCCATTCTTTCCAGTACGGTACATTCGTCACCGGCCCGGCGAGCATGCCCTTGTCCTGACGATCGGCATCGAACAGCCCCCAATACCCGCCCACCGCACCTTCGCTGCCGCGCTTCCATGGCTGGTCAAACGCTTCGATCAGGTTGTAATGCCAGCCTTCCTTCTCGGCCATCGCGACAAACCCGCGGATATATTTGGCTTCGTTTTCCCGGCTCGGCACGGCAGTCTTGCGTTGACGGCCTTCGCTTGGCCAACCCGTTTCGCCGATCATTATTTCTTTTGGTGCAAACATGCTGCCGAAACTGCGACGTATCGCGGCTACTTGCGACAAGGCCACGTCGACGTTCCATGGATGGTCTTCCCAGTACGGCAGCAAGTGGATCGTTATGAAGTCCACGGCAGGGGCGATGTCTGGATGCCTTTGCCAGAACTCCCAGACATCAGCGTAAGTCACCGGTTGTTTGATCTGGCCTTTGACCTTGTTGATCAGCTTCACCAGTTGCCCGCCGGTCACTTCTTTACGCAGCAACGCTTCGTTGCCGACGATCACCGCGCTGACCACGTCCGGGTTGGCGTTGGCGCAAGCAATCAGCAGGTCGACTTCCTTCTCGGTGTCCACCGGATTGCTGTTGACCCAGGCGCCGATCATCAATTTCAGGCCATGTTTGCGCGCCAGGTCGGGGAGTGCCTCGAGCCCTGCCATGGAATAGGTGCGCAGGCATTGAAACCGCGTCGCCAGCAGCGCAAGGTCGGCGTCCATGCGCTCCGGGCGCAGTTTCAGCGGCACGTCGAACGGCGACTGGTCTTTGTCGAACGGGGTGTAGGACGCGCATTGCAGTTTGTGCGTCGCGGTGGCGGCATCCGGCAGGATCACCGGTTTACCGAGTCCGTACCAGAAGCCGCACAGTGCAAACAGCCCCAGCAGGCAGGCGAAAAGATAGGGGAGAAAAGC
The DNA here is from genome assembly GCF_963970495.1 of Pseudomonas sp. EA_65y_Pfl2_P78. Lineage (NCBI taxonomy): Bacteria > Pseudomonadati > Pseudomonadota > Gammaproteobacteria > Pseudomonadales > Pseudomonadaceae > Pseudomonas > Pseudomonas sp. EA_65y_Pfl2_P78. The sequence continues at coordinate 51,934 of NZ_CAXAON010000031.1, forward strand.
AAAGCGCGAAGTCGCGAACATGGTCAGGCCGTGTGGCTGCAAAGCGACGCATGTTACCTGCATTTATATAGGGTTAGGGGCGCCCTTGGTTTTGACATGCAAAGTTCGGGCGGATTGTCTGGTGTCATCTATATATAGAGAAGGTTAATGGCCTTCTGATGTCGTTTCTCGTTGCCTTGAGGTCGCTGACAGAGCAGGTCGTCGAAGGCGTGGGGTTGATGATCAAAAGCGTCAGTGCTCCGCTGATGTTCGAACGAGTTTGCGGTCAGGCGTGATGGGGGCGCTGTGCACCATAACAATACGTTGACGATGCCCGGCATCCGTCGGGCTCAGCATTTCGGGGAAGTAACGATGAAGATGCGACGACTTTTAGGCGCAGGTGCCGCTCTGGTGCTTGCGATGAGTTCCACATTTGCCAGTGCTGAAAAACAGACCCTGAACATCGGATACGTTGACGGCTGGTCCGACAGCGTCGCGACCACTCATGTGGCCGCCGAAGTGATCAAGCAGAAGCTCGGCTACGACGTAAAACTGCAAGCCGTCGCCACCGGGATCATGTGGCAGGGCGTTGCCACCGGCAAACTCGACGCCATGCTCTCGGCCTGGCTGCCGGTCACCCACGGCGAATACTGGGCAAAAAACAAGGATCTGGTCGTCGATTACGGCCCGAACTTCAAGGATGCGAAAATCGGCCTGATCGTGCCGGAGTATGTGAAGGCCAAGTCGATCGAAGATCTGAAAACCGATGACAGCTTCAGAAATCGCATCGTCGGCATCGACGCCGGTTCAGGCGTGATGCTCAAGACCGATCAGGCCATCAAGGATTACGGTCTGGACAAATACAGTCTCAAGGCCAGTTCCGGCGCCGGCATGATCGCCGAGCTGACCCGTGCCGAGAAGAAAAAAGAATCCATCGCCGTCACCGGTTGGGTCCCGCACTGGATGTTCGCCAAGTGGAAACTGCGCTTCCTCGACGACCCGAAAGGCGTTTATGGCGCAGCTGAAACCGTGAACAGCATCGGCAGCAAAGAGCTGGATGCCAAGGCACCGGAAGTGGTCAAGTTCCTGAAGAACTTCCAGTGGGCGTCGAAAGACGAAATCGGCGAGGTCATGCTGGCGATTCAGGATGGTGCCAAACCTGAAACTGCGGCGAAAGATTGGGTCGCCAAGCATCCGGATCGTGTAGCTGAATGGACTAAATAAACACTTCACCGTCTAACCCTGTGGGAGCGGGCTTGCTTGCGAAAACGGTCTGTCAGTCGACTGATGTGTTGATTGACACGACGCTTTCGCGAGCAAGTCCGCTCCCACAGTTGTTTTGTGTGTACCTGAAATTGGCAAGTACGTCATGGCGTTATACTACTAAGGTCGTCTGGAACCTGGCTCGCAGCCGCATACAGTGAGTATTGTTCCAACAATAATCTGTGCTGCGAGGATAAAAACAATGAACGACAGCATTTACCTCTCGATTCAAAACAGCCCGCGTTTCAAGGAGCTGGTGCAGAAAAGGGAAAAGTTCGCCTGGATACTCTCGGCGATCATGCTCGGGCTCTACTCGGGATTCATTCTTCTGATCGCCTATGCGCCGCAAGAGCTCGGGGCGAAGCTCAGTCCTGAATCTTCGATCACCTGGGGCATCCCGATCGGTGTCGGGCTGATTGTCTCGGCTTTCGTCCTGACCGCTATCTACGTGCGCCGCGCCAATGGCGAGTTTGACGACCTGAACAATGCGATTCTCAAGGAGGCTCAGCAATGATCCGGCGTCTACTGGCTCTTTTGAGCATCGCAGCGTTCGCTCCGGCAGTCTGGGCCGCAGAAGCCTTGACCGGCGAAGTCCACAAACAACCGCTCAACGTTTCCGCGATCGCCATGTTCGTGGTGTTCGTCGGCGCGACCCTGTGCATCACCTACTGGGCGTCCAAGCGCAACAATTCGGCGGCCGACTACTACGCGGCGGGTGGCAAGATCACCGGTTTCCAGAACGGTCTGGCGATTGCTGGTGACTACATGTCGGCCGCGTCTTTCCTGGGGATTTCCGCGCTGGTGTTTGCCTCCGGCTACGATGGGTTGATCTACTCGATCGGCTTCCTGGTGGGCTGGCCGATCATTCTGTTCCTGATCGCCGAGCGTCTGCGTAACCTGGGTAAGTACACCTTTGCCGATGTGGCGTCCTATCGCCTCGGGCAAACCCAGATCCGCACCCTGTCTGCCTGCGGTTCGCTGGTGGTGGTGGCGTTCTACCTGATCGCGCAAATGGTCGGTGCCGGCAAGCTGATCCAGTTGCTGTTCGGTCTCGATTACTACGTTGCGGTGATTCTGGTCGGTATCCTGATGTGCATGTATGTGCTGTTCGGCGGCATGCTGGCGACCACTTGGGTGCAGATCATCAAGGCTGTGCTGTTGCTGTCCGGTGCTACTTTCATGGCGTTGATGGTCATGAAGCACGTCAACTTCGACTTCAACATGCTGTTCTCCGAGGCAATCAAGGTTCACCCCAAAGGTGAAGCGATCATGAGCCCTGGCGGCCTGGTGAAAGATCCGGTCTCGGCGTTTTCTCTCGCTTTGGCGCTGATGTTCGGTACCGCAGGCCTGCCGCATATCCTGATGCGTTTCTTCACCGTGAGTGACGCCAAGGAAGCGCGTAAGAGCGTGCTGTATGCGACCGGTTTCATTGGTTACTTCTACATCCTGACCTTCATCATCGGCTTCGGCGCGATTCTGCTGGTCAGCACCAACCCTGCGTTCAAAGATGCGGCGGGCGCTTTGCTCGGCGGCAACAACATGGCGGCGGTGCACCTGGCTAACGCGGTGGGTGGCAGTGTTTTCCTTGGCTTCATCTCGGCCGTGGCGTTTGCGACCATTCTGGCGGTTGTGGCGGGTCTGACCCTGGCCGGTGCTTCGGCGGTGTCGCATGACCTGTATGCCAGCGTGATCAAGAAGGGCAAGGCTAACGATAAGGACGAGATCCGCGTTTCGAAGATCACCACCATCGCACTGGGTGTTCTGGCCATCGGCCTGGGCATCCTGTTCGAAAGCCAGAACATCGCGTTCATGGTTGGCCTGGCGTTCTCCATCGCGGCGAGCTGTAACTTCCCGGTCCTGCTGCTTTCGATGTACTGGAAGAAGCTGACCACTCGCGGCGCGATGATCGGCGGCTGGCTGGGGCTGTTGAGTGCGGTAGGCCTGATGGTGCTTGGCCCGACCATCTGGGTGCAAATCCTGCATCACGAGAAGGCGATCTTCCCGTACGAGTACCCGGCGCTGTTCTCGATGGTCATTGCTTTTGTCGGGATCTGGTTCTTCTCGATCACCGACAAGTCGGCGGCGGCGGATAACGAGCGGGCGCTGTTCTTCCCGCAGTTTGTGCGTTCGCAGACGGGGTTGGGGGCGAGTGGGGCGGTTTCGCACTGATCGCTTGATGGTTGTATAGGTTGTGCTGAATGCCCCGGTTGAGAGATCGGGGCATTTTTTGTGGGCGTGTTGTCTGTTGATGGTGTGTTTATATCCGTTGCTGCGGTAACGGCTTCCAGGGCTGCGCCCTTACGGCGGGTCACGTTTGGAAACAGTGGCTCGCTGTAAGAGCGAAACCATAGGAGGCCGTTACCGCGGCAACGGATATGCCCCCCCCCAAAAAAAACCCCAGACAGACAAAAACGGCCTCTATATAAGAGGCCGTTCCCGGTGCAACTTCAAGACGTTATCGCAAGACAAGTCTTATTTGCGGTCTTCCAGCTTGGTGATGTCACGCGACTCGTAGCCGGTGTACAGCTGGCGCGGACGGCCGATCTTGTACGGGCTGGAGAGCATTTCTTTCCAGTGGGAGATCCAGCCGACAGTCCGCGCCAAAGCGAAGATCACGGTGAACATGCTGGTCGGAATGCCGATCGCCTTGAGGATGATCCCCGAGTAGAAGTCGACGTTCGGGTACAGAGAGCGTTCGATGAAGTACGGATCGGTCAGGGCGATCTCTTCCAGGCGCATGGCCAGTTCGAGTTGCGGATCGTTGGTGATGCCCAGTTCTTTCAGCACTTCGTCGCAGGTCTGCTTCATGACTGTTGCGCGTGGGTCGCGGTTTTTGTAAACCCGGTGACCGAAGCCCATCAGTTTGAACGGATCGTTCTTGTCCTTGGCCTTGGCGATGAATTTGTCGATGTTGGAAACATCGCCAATCTCGTCAAGCATGGTCAGAACGGCTTCGTTCGCACCGCCGTGAGCAGGGCCCCACAGTGCGGCGATACCGGCGGCGATACAGGCGAACGGGTTGGCACCCGAAGAGCCTGCCAGGCGTACGGTGGACGTCGATGCGTTCTGCTCGTGGTCGGCATGGAGGATGAAGATCTTGTCCATGGCGTTGGCGAGTACCGGGCTGATCGGTTTGATCTCGCACGGGGTGTTGAACATCATGTGCAGGAAGTTTTCCGCGTACGTCAGGTCGTTGCGCGGGTACATCATGGGTTGGCCCATGGAGTACTTGTAAACCATCGCTGCCAGGGTCGGCATCTTGGCAACCAGACGGATCGCGGAAATTTCGCGATGCTGCGGGTTATTGATGTCCAGGGAGTCGTGGTAGAAGGCCGAGAGGGCGCCGACTACACCGCACATGACGGCCATCGGGTGGGCGTCGCGACGGAAGCCGTTGAAGAAGGTTTTCAGCTGCTCGTGAACCATGGTGTGGTTTTTCACGGTGCTGACGAACTGGGCTTTCTGTTCTGTCGTCGGCAGTTCGCCGTTGAGCAGCAGATAGCAGGTTTCGAGGTAGTCCGACTTTGCAGCCAGCTGTTCGATCGGGTAGCCGCGGTGCAACAGAATGCCGTTGTCGCCGTCGATATAGGTAATCTTCGATTCGCACGAAGCGGTCGACATGAAACCCGGGTCGAAAGTGAAGCGGCCCGTGGCCGTCAGGCCCCGAACATCAATAACATCGGGACCAACGGTGCCGGTTAAAATGGGCAGCTCGACGGGGGCTGCGCCCTCGATGATCAACTGCGCTTTTTTGTCAGCCATGTGGCCTCCTATTTATGCTTGAACCATCAGACAGACCCCCCACGCAGGGCCCGCACCACTATAGTGAGATAAATTTGAATGTCAATTTGCCTAAAGTCTTGCTCCAGAAGGCTTTAAGTGCACTTTTTCCTCGAAATTGACTGCCATTTACGCCTTTTATGCAACTTGTGCAATCAGCTATTGGGGGTAGGTGATTGCGTTGTCATTAGTAGCCTAACTGTCTATACTCGGCCACCGACCGCCAAGGGCTTTTGGGCCTGCTTTATTGGGGGTCGCATCCCTGGGTGGTGGTTACCTGACCAGTGCACTCCCCAACAACTTTGCCCTGATTGTTAGGGGCTCTTCAGTGTGAAAAAAAAGCCGTGAAAAGCCAACGACCTGTAAACCTAGACCTAAGGACCATCAAACTCCCCATCACCGGCGTTACGTCGTTTCTTCACCGTGTTTCCGGCATCATTCTCTTCCTGGGCCTGGGCTTCATGCTTTATGCATTGGGCAAATCCCTGGGTTCCGAGGAAGGTTTCGCCGAGGTGAAGGCATGCTTGACCAGTCCGCTGGCCAAGTTCGTAGCATGGGGTCTGCTCTCCGCTCTTCTGTATCACCTGGTAGCCGGTGTGCGCCACTTGATTATGGATATGGGCATCGGTGAGACGCTGGAAGGCGGCCGCCTGGGCTCGAAAATTATCATCGCGGTTTCCGTGGTGTTGATCGTTCTGGCAGGAGTTTGGATATGGTAACCAGCGTTACGAACCTTTCGCGTTCGGGCCTCTATGACTGGATGGCGCAACGTGTGTCTGCGGTTGTTCTCGCGGCTTATTTCATTTTCCTGATCGGCTATCTCGCAGTGAATCCGGGCATTGGCTTTGACCAATGGCACGGCCTGTTCAGCCACAACGGGATGCGTATCTTCAGTCTGCTGGCACTGGTGGCTCTGGGCGCTCACGCCTGGGTCGGCATGTGGACCATCGCGACCGACTACCTGACGCCGATGGCGCTGGGCAAGTCCGCGACTGCAGTACGTTTCCTTTTCCAGGCAGTATGCGGCGTTGCAATGTTCGCCTACTTCGTCTGGGGTGTGCAGATTCTCTGGGGTATCTGATTCATGGCTAACATTCCAACGATTTCTTTCGACGCCATCATTATTGGTGGTGGCGGTGCCGGCATGCGCGCAGCGCTGCAACTGGCGCAAGGTGGTCACAAGACTGCCGTGATCACCAAGGTGTTCCCGACCCGTTCGCACACTGTATCCGCCCAAGGCGGCATCACCTGCGCGATCGCGTCCGCCGACCCGAACGATGACTGGCGCTGGCACATGTACGATACCGTCAAGGGCTCCGACTACATCGGTGACCAGGACGCTATCGAATACATGTGTCAGGAAGGCCCGGCCGCGGTTTTCGAACTGGACCACATGGGTCTGCCGTTCTCGCGTACCGAACAAGGCCGTATCTATCAGCGTCCGTTCGGCGGTCAGTCCAAGGACTACGGCAAGGGCGGACAGGCTGCACGGACTTGCGCAGCCTCCGACCGTACTGGCCACGCGCTGCTGCACACCCTTTATCAGGGCAACCTGAAAGCCGGTACCACGTTCCTGAACGAGTACTACGCTGTCGATCTGGTGAAAAACCAGGAAGGCGATTTCGTCGGTGTGATCGCAATCTGCATCGAAACTGGCGAAACCTCCTACATTCGCGCCAAAGCCACCGTGTTGGCGACCGGCGGTGCAGGCCGTATCTACGCTTCCACCACCAACGCCCTGATCAACACCGGTGACGGCGTCGGCATGGCTCTGCGTGCTGGTGTACCCGTGCAAGATATCGAAATGTGGCAGTTCCACCCGACCGGTATCGCCGGTGCCGGTGTACTGGTTACAGAAGGTTGCCGTGGTGAAGGTGGTTACCTGATCAACAAGCACGGCGAGCGTTTCATGGAGCGTTATGCTCCGAACGCCAAAGACCTTGCCGGTCGTGACGTGGTTGCTCGCTCGATGGTTAAAGAAATCATCGCCGGCAACGGTTGCGGTCCGAATGGCGACCACGTAATGCTCAAACTCGACCACTTGGGCGAGGAAGTGCTGCACAGCCGTCTGCCAGGCATTTGCGAGTTGTCGAAGACTTTTGCGCACGTTGATCCGGTTGTTGCTCCCGTTCCGGTTGTACCAACTTGCCACTATATGATGGGCGGCGTTCCCACCAACATTCATGGCCAGGCGATCACCCAGAACGACGAAGGCGTGGATCAGGTCATTCCTGGTCTGTTCGCGGTCGGTGAAGTGGCTTGCGTATCGGTTCATGGTGCCAACCGTCTGGGCGGCAACTCGTTGCTCGATCTGGTGGTATTCGGTCGCGCTGCCGGCCTGCACCTCGAGAAGGCACTGACCGATGGCATCGAATACGACGACGCTACCGAAGCCGATATCGAAGCGGCCCTGTCGCGCCTGAATTCACTGAACAACCGTACTGATGGCGAAGACGTGGCAACCCTGCGTCGCGAGCTGCAAAGCTGCATGCAGAACTACTTCGGTGTGTTCCGTACTGGCGAATACATGCAGAAAGGCATCGCGCAACTGGCCGACCTGCGTAAGCGTATCGCTAACGTGAAGATCAACGATAAGTCGCAGGCGTTCAACACTGCGCGTATCGAAGCGCTGGAACTGCAAAACCTGCTGGAAGTGGCTGAGGCGACTGCCATCGCTGCCGAAGTTCGTAAAGAGTCACGCGGCGCGCACGCCCGTGAAGACTTCGAAGATCGTGACGACGAAAACTGGCTGTGCCACACCCTGTACTTCCCGGGTGACAAGCGCGTCACCAAGCGTGCTGTTAACTTCTCGCCGAAGACTGTTCCGACTTTCGAACCTAAAGTCCGGACTTATTAAGGGTGGCCGCCATGTTGCAAGTCAGTGTTTATCGCTACAACCCTGATCAGGACGCTGCGCCGTTCATGCAGGAATTCCAGGTCGATACCGGTGGTAAAGACCTGATGGTGCTGGACGTGCTGGCCCTGATCAAAGAGCAGGACGAGGGCTTCTCCTATCGTCGCTCCTGCCGTGAAGGTGTCTGTGGCTCCGATGGCATGAACATCAACGGCAAAAACGGTCTGGCGTGCATCACGCCGCTGTCTGCCGTTGTGAAAGGTAACAAGTTGATTGTTCGTCCGTTGCCAGGTTTGCCGGTTATCCGTGACTTGGTCGTCGATATGAGCATCTTCTACAAGCAATACGAGAAGGTGAAGCCTTACCTGCAGAACGACACGCCGGCTCCGGCCATCGAGCGTCTGCAGTCGCCAGAAGAGCGTGAAAAGCTCGACGGTCTGTACGAGTGCATCCTGTGTGCTTGCTGCTCGACCTCTTGCCCGTCCTTCTGGTGGAATCCGGACAAGTTCCTGGGTCCTGCTGCTCTGCTGCAAGCCTACCGCTTCCTGGCAGACAGCCGTGACACCAAGACCAGCGAACGTCTGGCTTCGCTCGATGACCCGTTCAGCGTATTCCGCTGCCGGGGCATCATGAACTGCGTCAACGTATGTCCCAAAGGCCTGAACCCGACTAAGGCCATCGGTCACATCCGTAACATGCTGCTTTCGAGCGGCGTGTGATTCAGCTGCTGTAACCGCTGCACCGTAGAGGCTGTGGCGCGGGCTTCAACCCGCGTCATGGCTATAACCAGAGCAGCAGCCATAAGCTGCGGCTCTTATTTTGAAGAAATGAGACAAGCAGGGGCATCCGGGCTGGTACCCGGACTATCAGCGTGATCCTAAGTGGCTTGTTTTGGTCGCTGCATTCGGACTTCTGCAAGTTTGCTCGGTATTGGCGCCGATGGTGTTCCCCTAACCGAGGGTGACCAAGCATGCAAGAAAGCGTGATGCAGCGCATGTGGAACAGCGCCTACCTTTCAGGTGGAAACGCTGCCTATGTGGAAGAGCTTTATGAGCTCTACCTGCACGACCCTAACGCTGTGCCAGAAGAGTGGCGCACCTACTTTCAGAAGTTGCCTGCCGACGGCAACTCTGCCACTGATGTTTCGCACTCCACAATTCGCGATCATTTCGTGCTGCTGGCAAAGAACCAGCGCCGCGCCCAACCGGTTTCCGCCGGCAGCGTGAGCAGTGAGCACGAGAAGAAGCAAGTTGAAGTGCTGCGATTGATCCAGGCCTACCGTATGCGTGGCCACCAGGCAGCCCAGCTTGACCCGCTGGGACTGTGGCAGCGTCCTGCACCTGCAGACCTGTCGATCAATCATTACGGCTTGACCAATGCCGATCTTGATACGACCTTCCGTGCCGGCGACCTGTTCATCGGCAAAGAGGAAGCGAGCCTACGCGAAATTCACGAAGCGTTGCAGCAGACATATTGCCGCACCATCGGCGCTGAATTTACGCATATCACCGATTCCGAGCAGCGCCAGTGGTTCCAGCAGCGTCTGGAAAGCGTGCGTGGTCGTCCGACATACTCCGCCGACATCAAGAGCCACCTGCTTGAGCGCGTGACAGCCGGTGAAGGCCTGGAAAAATACCTGGGCACCAAATACCCGGGCACCAAGCGTTTCGGTCTGGAAGGCGGCGAAAGCCTGATTCCGATGCTCGACGAACTGATCCAGCGTTCCGGTTCCTACGGCACCAAGGAAGTCGTCATCGGCATGGCTCACCGTGGTCGTCTGAACGTACTGGTCAACACCTTCGGCAAGAACCCGCGCGAGCTGTTCGACGAGTTCGAAGGCAAGAAGAAGGTCGAGTTGGGTTCCGGTGACGTTAAATATCACCAGGGCTTCTCGTCCAACGTAATGACCACCGGTGGTGAAGTTCACCTGGCCATGGCGTTCAACCCGTCCCACCTGGAAATCGTTTCCCCGGTGGTAGAAGGTTCGGTTCGTGCCCGTCAGGATCGTCGTAACGATTCGACCGGCGAGAAGGTTCTGCCGATCTCCATCCACGGTGACGCTGCATTCGCAGGTCAAGGTGTGGTCATGGAAACCTTCCAGATGTCGCAGACCCGCGGTTTCAAAACCGGCGGTACTGTTCACATCGTGATCAACAACCAGGTGGGTTTCACCATCAGCAACCCGCTGGACTCGCGTTCCACCGAGTACGCCACCGACGTTGCGAAAATGATTCAGGCGCCGATTCTCCATGTGAATGGTGATGATCCGGAAGCCGTGTTGTTCGTGACCCAGTTGGCCATCGACTACCGCATGCAGTTCAAGCGTGACGTAGTGATCGATCTGGTCTGCTACCGTCGTCGCGGCCACAACGAGGCCGACGAGCCAAGCGGCACCCAGCCTCTGATGTATCAGCAGATCACCAAACAGCGTACCACTCGTGAGCTGTACGCCGATCGTCTGACTCAGGACGGTACTCTTGATGCAGAGCGTGTTCAGGCGAAGGTCGACGAATACCGCAACGCGCTGGACAACGGTCTGCACGTAGTGAAATCGCTGGTCAAAGAGCCGAACAAAGAGTTGTTCGTGGACTGGCGTCCGTATCTGGGCCACGCCTGGACTGCACGTCACGACACCCGTTTCGATCTGAAAACCCTGCAGGAACTGTCCGCCAAGCTGCTGGAAATTCCGGAAGGCTTCGTGGTTCAGCGTCAGGTTGCGAAGATCTACGAAGACCGTCAGAAGATGCAAGCCGGCGGCCTGCCAATCAACTGGGGTTACGCCGAAACCATGGCGTACGCGACCCTGGCGTTTGAAGGTCACCCGATTCGCATGACCGGTCAGGACATCGGCCGCGGTACGTTCTCGCACCGTCACGCTGTTCTGCACAATCAGAAAGACGCGGGCACCTACATTCCGCTGCAGAACCTGTACGACGGTCAGCCACGCTTTGACCTGTACGACTCTTTCCTGTCGGAAGAAGCGGTGCTGGCCTTCGAATACGGTTACTCGACCACCACGCCAAACGCGCTGGTGATCTGGGAAGCCCAGTTCGGCGACTTCGCCAACGGTGCGCAGGTTGTTATCGACCAGTTCATCACCAGCGGCGAGCACAAGTGGGGCCGTCTCTGCGGTCTGACCATGTTGCTGCCACACGGTTATGAAGGTCAGGGCCCTGAGCACAGTTCGGCACGTCTTGAGCGTTACCTGCAGCTATGCGCCGAGCACAACATTCAGGTGTGCGTGCCGACCACTCCGGCGCAGATCTACCACTTGCTGCGTCGTCAGGTGATCCGCCCGCTGCGCAAACCACTGGTAGTTTTGACTCCGAAGTCGCTGCTGCGCCACAAGCTGGCCATCTCGACGCTGGAAGACCTGGCCGAAGGTTCGTTCCAGACCGTGATCCCGGAAATCGATGCTCAAGATCCGAAAAAGGTCGAGCGCATTGTTCTGTGTAGCGGCAAGGTCTACTACGACCTGCTGGAAAAACGCCGTGCCGAAGGCCGTGACGATATCGCTGTCGTGCGTATCGAGCAGCTGTACCCATTCCCTGAGGACGACTTGAACGAAGTTCTGGCTCCGTACACCAACCTCAAACATATCGTTTGGTGTCAGGAAGAGCCGATGAACCAGGGTGCCTGGTACTGCAGCCAGCACCACATGCGCCGCATCGTTAGCAATCACAACAAGTCTCTCGTACTTGAGTACGCGGGCCGTGATGCTTCTGCTGCACCTGCTTGTGGTTATGCATCGATGCACGCCGAGCAGCAGGAAAAACTGCTGCAAGACGCGTTTACCGTTTAACGCCTTCGCGCACCTGAAACCGAATTTAAGGAACTACAGATAATGGCTATCGAGATCAAAGCCCCCACTTTCCCGGAATCGGTTGCCGATGGCACCGTTGCCACCTGGCACAAACAACCGGGCGACGCTGTCAAGCGCGACGACCTGATCGTTGACATCGAAACCGACAAAGTCGTACTGGAAGTGCTGGCTACTGCTGATGGCGTGCTGGGCGCAATCGTCAAGAACGAAGGCGACACCGTTCTGTCCGACGAAGTCCTGGGCTCCATCGAAGCGGGCGGCGCTGCGGCCGCTGCTCCAGCCGCCGCTGCTGCTCCGGCCGCTGCTGCCGTTGCCCCGGCTGCCGCCGAAGGCGAAGACGATCCTGTTGCTGCTCCGGCTGCTCGCAAGCTGGCTGAAGAAAACGGCATCAACATCGCTTCCGTTGCCGGCACCGGCAAGGGCGGTCGTGTGACCAAGGAAGACGTGGTTGCTGCTGTTGCTGCCAAGAAAGCCGCTCCGGCTGCCGCGCCTGCCAAGGCTGCTGCTCCTTCGGCCGCCGCTCCTGTGTTCGCCGCTGGCGACCGCATCGAGAAGCGCGTACCGATGACCCGCGTTCGCGCCACTGTGGCCAAGCGTCTGGTTGAAGCTCAATCGAACATGGCAATGCTGACCACTTTCAACGAAGTCGACATGACCGAAGTCATGGCGCTGCGTTCCAAGTACAAGGATCTGTTCGAGAAGTCCCACAACGGCGTACGCCTGGGCTTCATGTCTTTCTTCGTGAAGGCGGCCACCGAAGCACTGAAGCGCTTCCCGGCTGTGAACGCGTCGATCGACGGCGGCGACATCGTTTATCACGGCTACGCTGACATCGGCGTTGCCGTTTCCAGCGACCGCGGCCTGGTTGTACCGGTCCTGCGTAACGCCGAGCTGATGAGCCTGGCTGAAATCGAAGGTGGTATCGCCACTTTCGGCAAGAAGGCCCGTGACGGCAAACTGTCGATGGACGAGATGACCGGTGGTACCTTCACCATCACCAACGGTGGTACCTTCGGTTCGATGATGTCGACCCCGATCGTCAACCCGCCGCAGGCAGCTATTCTGGGCATGCACAACATCATCCAGCGTCCTATGGCCATCAATGGTCAGGTCGTTATCCGTCCGATGATGTACCTGGCATTGTCCTACGATCACCGTCTGATCGATGGCAAAGAAGCTGTGACCTTCCTGGTGACCATCAAGAACCTGCTGGAAGATCCGGCTCGTCTGTTGCTGGATATCTGATAGAAGCAGCTGCAAGCTTCGAGCAGCAAGCCGCAAGAAAGGGCGGCTTGGCTTGAAGCTTGTGGCTTGAAGCTTTTCGCTAAAGAGGATTTTTTGAATGTCGCAGAAATTTGACGTAGTAGTGATTGGTGCTGGCCCTGGTGGCTATGTGGCTGCCATCAAGGCCGCACAACTGGGTCTGAGCACTGCCTGCATCGAGAAGTACACCGACGCCGAAGGCAAGCAAGCCCTGGGCGGTACCTGCCTGAACGTCGGCTGCATTCCTTCCAAGGCGCTGCTGGACAGCTCCTGGAAATACAAGGAAGCGAAAGAAAGCTTCAACGTTCACGGTATCTCGACCGGCGAAGTCAAAATGGACGTCGCTGCGATGGTTGGCCGCAAGGCTGGCATCGTCAAGAACCTGACCGGCGGCGTTGCCACTCTGTTCAAGGCCAATGGCGTTACTTCGATCCAGGGCCACGGCAAGCTGTTGGCTGGCAAGAAAGTCGAAGTCACCAAGCCGGACGGTTCGGTTGAAGTCATCGAAGCTGAAAACGTCATTCTGGCGCCAGGTTCGCGTCCGATCGACATTCCACCGGCTCCGGTTGATCAGAACGTCATCGTCGATTCGACAGGTGCGCTGGAATTCCAATCCGTGCCTAAGCGTCTGGGCGTGATCGGCGCTGGCGTGATCGGTCTGGAACTGGGTTCGGTATGGTCGCGTCTGGGTGCAGAAGTGACTGTCCTGGAAGCCCTGGACACCTTCCTGATGGCAGCGGACACCGCGGTTTCCAAGGAAGCGCTGAAAACCCTGACCAAGCAGGGTCTGGACATCAAACTGGGTGCTCGCGTGACCGGTTCGAAAGTGAACGGCGACGAAGTCGTTGTTAACTACACCGATGCCAACGGCGAACAGACCATCACTTTCGACAAGCTGATCGTAGCCGTTGGTCGCCGTCCGGTGACCACTGATCTGCTGGCTGCCGACAGCGGCGTGACCCTGGACGAGCGCGGTTTCGTGCACGTTGATGATCAATGCGCGACCACCGTACCGGGCGTTTTCGCCATCGGCGACGTGGTTCGCGGCATGATGCTGGCTCACAAAGCCTCGGAAGAGGGCATCATGGTTGTCGAGCGCATCAAAGGTCACAAGGCTCAGATCAACTATGACCTGATCCCTTCGGTTATTTATACTCACCCGGAAATCGCGTGGGTTGGCAAAACCGAGCAGGCATTGAAAGCTGAAGGCGTTGAAGTTAACGTTGGCACCTTCCCGTTCGCCGCTTCCGGCCGTGCCATGGCCGCCAACGATACCGGTGGTTTCGTCAAGGTCATCGCCGATGCCAAGACTGACCGCGTATTGGGCGTGCACGTGATTGGCCCGAGCGCTGCAGAGCTGGTTCAGCAGGGCGCGATCGGTATGGAGTTCGGCACCAGTGCTGAAGACCTGGGCATGATGGTTTTCTCCCATCCGACCCTGTCTGAAGCCTTGCACGAAGCTGCTCTGGCTGTGAATGGCGGCGCCATCCACATTGCCAACCGCAAGAAGCGTTAACAGACAATAAGAAACCACGGCGGTAACGGCCCGTCGTGAGCCTTGCGAGCAAGTCTCACCGCGGAATGTCCGCTGGACGCAGTCTTGCGTAGCTCAGCTACGCAAGCAGCAGTCACAGGTGGCGCGGCACTCATCAAGAGCGCAGCGCCGAATGCGCAGTACCTAACGAAGACGGTAAAAAGCATGAATCTTCACGAGTATCAGGGTAAGCAGCTGTTCGCTGAATACGGCCTGCCAGTTTCCACTGGTTACGCAGTAGACACCCCGGAAGCAGCAGCAGAAGCTTGCGACAAAATCGGCGGCAACGAGTGGGTTGTCAAAGCCCAGGTTCACGCCGGTGGTCGCGGTAAAGCGGGCGGCGTTAAGCTGGTTCGCAGCAAAGAAGACGCCAAAGCCTTCGCACAGCAGTGGCTGGGCAAGCGTCTGGTGACTTACCAGACTGACGCCAATGGCCAGCCAGTCACCAAGATCCTGGTTGAATCGTGCACTGATATCGCTAAAGAGCTGTACCTGGGCGCTGTCGTTGACCGTTCGAGCCGTCGCATCGTGTTCATGGCTTCCACCGAAGGTGGCGTGGACATCGAGAAAATCGCTCACGACACTCCAGAAAAAATTCTGAAAGCCACTATCGATCCACTGGTTGGCGCTCAGCCATTCCAGGGGCGCGAGCTGGCATTCCAGTTGGGTCTGGAAGGCAAGCAGGTTGCTCAGTTCGCCAAGATCTTCGTAGGTCTGGCCAAACTGTTCAAGGATCACGACCTGGCTCTGCTGGAAGTGAACCCGCTGGTGATCAAGGCTGACGGCGATCTGCACTGCCTGGACGCCAAGATCAACATCGACGCCAACGCCATGTACCGTCAGCCTAAGCTGAAGACTTTCCACGATCCGTCGCAAGACGATCCGCGCGAAGCGCACGCCGCCAAGTTCGAACTGAACTACGTAGCACTGGAAGGCAACATCGGCTGCATGGTCAACGGTGCCGGTCTGGCCATGGGTACCATGGACATCGTCAACCTGCATGGCGGCAAGCCAGCCAACTTCCTCGACGTAGGTGGTGGCGCTACCAAAGAACGCGTGACCGAAGCGTTCAAGATCATCCTGTCCGACACTAACGTCGCTGCAGTGCTGGTCAACATCTTCGGCGGCATCGTTCGCTGCGACATGATTGCCGAAGGCATCATCGGCGCTGTGAAAGAAGTCGGCGTGAAAATCCCGGTTGTTGTTCGCCTTGAAGGCAACAACGCTGAGCTGGGCGCTAAAGTACTGGCAGAAAGCGGTTTGAACATCATCGCTGCTACCAGCCTGACCGACGCTGCTCAACAAGTTGTCAAAGCTGCGGAGGGCAAATAATGAGCGTCCTGATCAATAAAGACACCAAAGTTATCTGCCAGGGTATTACCGGTTCGCAAGGTAGTTTCCACACCCAGCAAGCCATCGAATACGGCACCAAGATGGTTGGTGGCGTAACTCCGGGCAAAGGCGGCACCGAGCACCTGGGTCTGCCAGTGTTCAACACCGTTAAAGACGCCGTAGCTGCCACTGGCGCTACCGCCAGCGTGATCTACGTTCCGGCTCCTTTCTGCAAAGATTCGATCCTGGAAGCTGCTTTCGGCGGTATCAAGCTGATCGTCTGCATCACCGAAGGCATTCCTACCCTGGACATGCTGGACGCTAAAGTTAAGTGCGACGAACTGGGCGTAGTCCTGATCGGCCCTAACTGCCCAGGCGTGATCACCCCAGGCGAATGCAAGATCGGCATCATGCCAGGTCACATTCACTTGCCAGGCAAGGTCGGTATCGTTTCCCGTTCCGGCACCCTGACCTACGAAGCTGTGAAGCAGACCACTGACGCCGGTTTCGGTCAGTCGACTTGCGTCGGCATCGGTGGTGACCCGATCCCGGGTTCGAACTTCATCGACATCCTGAAGCTGTTCCAGGAAGACCCGAAGACCGAAGCGATCGTGATGATCGGTGAGATCGGCGGTTCGGCTGAAGAAGAAGCGGCTGCCTACATCAAGGCACACGTGACCAAGCCGGTTGTTTCCTACATCGCTGGTGTGACTGCTCCTCCGGGCAAGCGCATGGGTCATGCTGGCGCAATCATCTCTGGCGGCAAAGGCACTGCAGACGAGAAATTCGCTGCTCTGCAAGACGCAGGCGTTAAAACCGTGCGTTCGCTGGCAGACATCGGCAAGGCCCTGGCCGAGCTGACTGGTTGGGTTGTCAAGTAAGCCTCGCGCTTAGCTGACGCTTCACCAAACAAAGGCCACCTCCGGGTGGCCTTTGTCGTTGTGCGCCAGGCATGGCGCGTTGCGCGTAAGCGCAACCAGCTTGGCTGTGGTGGCCTCGCTGGTGACTTGGAGGTGAAAGTCCTCTACACACCCGGCAAGGGGAAGTGTTAGCCAGAGGCAAGGGTGTCGCGGGTGACCGCGAATCTGAAGGAAGCCCGAGGCGAAATGCTGGCCTGACGAACAGAAAGCGGATCAGGCGGCGTAGCGGGGTCAGGTGGCAATGCTCATCAAAGCCCAATACTTGCACGGAGCGCTACGACGTAAATTCGACAGGCATAAGCAGGAAGGTCGCGCGAATTACCCTGGGAGATCTGCACGTTTGCCGCTGTGCTACCGAGCGTCGAGAGGCGACGGGATGAACGTGCAGAAGTCAGCCGAGGCCGTAGTAAGTGGCGGTTAACCGCGCCACCAAGGGCCGAACAAGTTATGCCGCCAGTAGGCGTCAAAGTCTCGTTGAATACCGAAATGCAGAAATTTCTCCCAGAGAAGACTGTTACTCCGAGTCCCGGACAGAATCCGAGGATGACGACTGACAGCGCACAGGTATCAGCGGCGTCTGTGACGGGGACGAACGCGGAGCCGGGCACGTTGATGGCGCGGGTGCTCGCACCCGCCAACCTCAAGCGTGCGTATCAACGCGTAGTCAGCAACAAGGGGGCGCCGG
>NZ_CAXAON010000032.1:0-59888 GCF_963970495.1 Pseudomonas sp. EA_65y_Pfl2_P78
TTTGAGCGAGGCCGGGGTGCTGGAGGGAATGGATGCCCGGCGAGTGAATGACACGGTGTCGGCGAGTTTGTATGGGGCGGCGGCGTTGGTGGCGGTGGTGGATAGTCAGGTGCGGATGGGGTTGGGGGTTAAGGAAATGTCCGTCAAGCTTCCGGGCGGCAGGATGGGAAGCGCACCAATGCTGACGTTGTTTGGTGGGGTGATTGGTGGGTTGTCGGCCTATGCAGCCTTGGCAGAGTTCAAATCCTTGAAACAACAGCTAGAGGATGCCCAAAAACGAGTCGATCCTTGGCTGCAACTGCGTCAGTTCGCGGTCGGAGGGCAAGTAGCGACCTTCGGCGCCCAAGCGATATTAGGGTTTGGCTACACCGCTCGTGCCTTAGCAGGGTCAATCACAGTGGATGTCGCCATCTTGCGTTACACGCTGTACATGGGGCCGTTGAACTGGATCATTTTGGGGTTCGGCGCACTGTACCTGACAGCCTGGCTTTTCGAAAAAACGCCGTTGCAAAATTTCCTGAACAACTGCTGTTGGTCGAAGGCGCGTGCAATCGATCTGGACCCCATCGCGCCTAAAGCCCAACACGACGAACTCGACCGTTTGTATCTCATCCTCTATACGCCTCGGGTCACCATGCAAAGCAGTTCTAATCAGGCAACTGATAACGGTCGTTCCGGTCTGGCGTTCGTCAGCGCCATTGATTCTCTGACCATCGATTTGCCAGGCGCCGAGCCAAACAGTGTCTACCTGGAACTGAGCATGGTCGGTGACCCGGTGGATACCCTCGAAAACCGGTACCTGATCAAAAACAGTCCGACCGACTACTTCAGGCCACCCCGTCCGTGGCGCGATATGACGCCCTTCTGGTTGTCCGGCAGCAGTTGCCAGTGGATACCGATCGAGGAAGGTCAGGGTCTGCGTATAAGCGGCCCTTTCAAAGAGGTGAAAGACATACTGCGCACACCACCCAGCACGTTGTCGCTAAGGTTGCGTTATCGCACGCCATTGACCGGGATACTCGGCGCACGGAGTTTTATCGGCGGGGAGCGTGGTTTGGCATTTACCTTGAATAACTCCACGGGCGTCATTGCGCTACGAGCCGACCCAACACCTGAACTTGATCGAGTGCCGAATTATCCGCTCGGCGAGGATCATCCCGGCGCGATTTATCTGCAACCCAAGGACAAGCGATGAGTACGCCACCGGCAGGCACAACGGAAAAAAGGATTTTCTCGCGTAATGATTATCTGGCTCCATTGCCCATTCCTACGGGTGAAAAGCCTTGCGATGTGCTCAACACCATCTGGCGCAAGAACGAGGTGTTTCTCGATATAAGTAACTACAGCATCGGCTCGGCGGTGATGGTGATGTGGCCCGGAGTCATGTTGTTTTTGGGGCTGGCATATGTCTTCAAGGATCCTGATGCGTTGATATTGGGAGCTTGCATCATGGCGCTCCCTATTTTTTGGTTGATTCAGGGCCTCTTCCGCGAAGTTCCCTTACCTATACGCTTCAACCGCCAACGCCGCGAAGTCTGCGTCCCCCGCAACGATGGCGAATTCTGGATCGTCCCTTGGGAAACCGTGACAGCCGCCGCCACCCAGCATTCATCAGTCAGTCAGGCCGGCAAAGCCACGATGGGTCTACTGGTCATCGGTTTCGAAAACCCCGACCCGCACGCTACGGAAGACAACAAGCATTTTTCGCTGGGCTTCAACTGCGGTGGCGGCACCACGGCAATGGCGTTGTGGGAATGCATGCGCAGTTATATGGAAATTGGCCCGCAAGTTTTGCCACAGACAAATGACTTCGAGGGCGGACGAGAAAAGCTGCGGGGCAGAGGCGTCTTTTGGGGCATTTGTTGTGAATATGTGGATGGCATCAGACATCATTTGGTCGCGCAAGAGGTTGGCAAGGCAGCGTGGCTGATCATTGCTGCAGTGCTCTTGGGGGCACCACTGGCGATGATGTTGCAAGAGTGGAAGTTATCGCCACCGCCCGAGCTTTCTAATCCCGACATCATCGAATGGTCAAAACCACTCCTCCCGGAGCAATGGACCAAACGCTCCCCGGAGTTGGAAGAAGCCATCGTCAAGCGCGAAGCCGAGTTGGCCGGGCGAGTGGAGGCGCAGTCATGAGTACGCCACCGGCGGGCACTACGAAAAAAAGAATGTTTTCGCGCAATGATTACTTGGCGCCATTGCCGATTCCAACCGGTAGAAAACCCTCTGATGTGCTGAATATCATCTGGCGTAAAAACGAGGCGTTTCTCGATGTGGGTAACTACAGCATCGGTTCGGCGGTGATGGTGCTTTGGCCAATGGTGGTGTTGTTTGCTTTCATGGGGTATCTGTTCCGAAATGATCACGATGACATGCATATTTTTGCGGTCATGACGACGTTCATTATTGGCGTGCCAACTTTCTTCTTGATTCAGGGCCTCTTCCGCGAAGTCCCCTTACCCGTACGCTTCAACCGCCAACGCCGCGAAGTCTGCGTCCCCCGCGAAAACGGCGAGTATTGGATCGTCCCTTGGGAAACCGTGACAGCCGCCGCCACCCAGCATTCATCAGTCAGTCAGGCCGGCAAAGCCACAATGGGTCTACTGGTCATCGCTTTCGAAAACACCGACTCGCAAGCCACGGAAGACAACAAGCACTTTTCGCTGGGCTTCAACTGTGGCGGCGGCACTACGGCAATGGCGTTGTGGGAATGCATGCGCAGTTATATGGAGATCGGGCCAGAGGCGGCACCGGATGCCGCAGCGCTTAATTCAGGGGCAAACCTGCGTTACTACATCGATTACATGAAGGATATAGCCAAAGAACGTGGCTGGTTTTTGACCCTGTTGTGGGAAGGTGTCTTTGGCGTATTCATCTTCAATGCTCCTCTCGCCACCTACCTGCAAAGGAAGAAGCTGTACCCGCCACCCGATCTGCTATCCGCTCATTCTTGAATGTCAGAGTGCAGCCGTTTGTGGTTGTGCGCGTGGACGTACAACCCAATCAGCAATGGATTCCGGCACTTCCGGGGGTTCAGGGGATTCACCAATCAAAGCAAATATTCGGGCAGGCTCTACGACTTTGCGTGAACGGTCTACCAAGAGTGCCTTGACGTTGGCCACTGCCGACACTTTCGACCCAACCATGAAAACATGCTGGAAGTAAAACCACTTTTCATCCCAGTAAAGCAGTTCGGTTTTAATTTCAAACCGCTGAAACAGCTTTATGGACTTTTTGTATTCAATGTCAACATTGCCTACCAGAGGCATCCAGCCGTTTTTCAGAATCCCTCCAAGCGTGCCGACAGACCACAGGAAATGCAGCCTGCCCAAATCAGCGAGCGATAGAAAACGACCGTTATTGATGTGCATGTTCAAATCGATATCAAGCGGTGTGGCGGTGAATCCAATCGTCGTCGCGCTCCTGAAGTGGCCAGGCTTGCGCCATCTCTTGATAAAACCTACCAACGACATGACAAATAATCTGAAAAACAGGTTCATTGGCTAACGGCCTCGGCGGATCGTGAGAGGTTGTTGTAAAGAGATCTGATTTTGGCTCGGTCGATTTTCCCACTGGTCGTCTTGGACAGCTGACTCGCCGCAATGATGTCGATAGTGGTTATCTGGATTCCCAGTTCGTCACTGATCTTTCTGCGCACGATTTGGGTCAGGCTTGATGTGTCATGGCCTTTGGCTGGGACGATCAGTAACGCGCATTCTTCAGTGTCCGACTCAGTCAGTGGAACTGCTGCAACACCCCGGACACCTTCGACTTCAGCGGCGTAACTTTCAATGTCATTGGCGAAGTAATTGGCGCCATTGATAATGATGACTTCCTTGCTTCGACCGACGACATACAGGTTCCCCTCAAACAGGAAGCCTATATCACCGGTCAAGAACCAGCCGTTTTCAAGCATTGCAGCGGTATTTTTCTGGTCATTGTCATAGGCGCAGCACACCGAATTCCCTTTCAGCGCAATCTCACCCAACAGCAGTGAGGTATCCACGAAATCCAGGTTGTCGACATGAATACTGACGTCTACATGACGAATGGGTTTTCCGCACGAAACGATCTCTTTGTTCCCCGGTGCATCGCGGTCCGCGAGCACGACCCTGCCGTTGTTCAATGCCTCACGATCGACAAATACACTTTGCATGCCCTCACCCACCGTGGTGAACGTTGCACCCAGCGTCGCTTCGGCCATTCCATAAAGGGGCATGATCGAGCGTGCGGAGAATCCGTAAGGCGCAAAAGTCTGGGTAAAAGCGCGCATGACTTTAGGGTTGATGGGTTCCGCCCCACTCGTGGCAGAGCGCCAGGAGGTTAAATTCAGATCCGACAAGGCATCAACGTTGAAGCGTTCAAGACAATACTTGTAGGCAAAATTGGGTGCTGGTGAAATCTCCAGGGAAAAGTCGGAGATGGCCTTTAACCAGCTTAACGGTGCTTTTACAAAATCTGCGGTTCGCATTATGTAAGAGTCCGAGCCAGCAAACACAGGCAGTAGCAACCCACCGATCAAGCCCATGTCATGAAAGAACGGCAACCAGGTAACACCGGCAGACTCTGCGTTCATTTCAAATGATTCGCACATTGCGGCAACATTCAAAATCAGATTTTCTTGAGAAACCACGACCCCTTTTGGGTCCGAAGTACTGCCCGAGGTGTACTGGATCAGCGCGGTGTCACTGACTGCATTTGGGCGCTGACGGGGTGCCACTGGATCGCTTTCACCCAGAGCGCTGAACTCATCAAGCGTCTGTACGATCGAGGCGGTTTGAGCACCTAGAGATTCTTTGACCTCTTCACTGAGCGATTCAGAAACCAGAAACCTGTGGATCGTTGACTGCCTGGCAATAAGACCCACGCGCCTATAGAAGCTCTGCAACGGCGAAAAAGGTTGCGGTGGTGCGATGGGGACCGGCACACCGCCGGCAAACAAGACTGCAAAGAAGCTTTCGATAAAGCTGAGTTCGTTGAAAAATATCAATCCCACTCGTTCGTTGAACGTCACGCATTCCTGCATTGCACTGGCGCGGGCCTGTGCGCGCCCATGAAGGCTGGCATAACTCAAAAACGACGAAACCTTGCCATTCTTGATGACGTGAAATCCACGCTCTGGTGACAGTTCGGCTGTACGTGTAAGTGCAGTCAGTATTGTATTCACATCATTCCCTGATTTTACAAACCACCAAAAAGCGCCTTGCCGTCTATTGACTGACTGCAAAGCGCCACATCAGTCGCCGGTCAATTAATAGCGAGAGACTCTTCCTGATTAGCTTTAATCAGCCGCTGAACAGCGGCAATCAGCTGCTCCGCGGTTTCGATCGTGTAAGTTGCATCATCGGGCATTTCCACATCGTATTTTTTCTCAATCATCAAAATCATTTCAACGATCTTCATCGACGTTACACCAAGGTCTCTGATACTGGTGCTTTTGGTCACAGTGCCGGCTTCCAGCCCAACAACCGTAGTAAGAATGTCCAGTATGTCGAATTCAATTTCGTTCACAAATCGCTCCCTCGCGGCTAACTTCATGGTTTATATACAACAACGTTCTATGCGGGACTTTAGTCTGCCCACTAAAAACATCTTCGGGCTCAATCACAATCCACGACGCCTCCCCCAAGGCAACCAGATCGCCGGTTTGTGTCAGGAGCCGTGCCTCAGCTTTGATCATACTGCCGGTAATCGAGACGATTTTTCCTTCCACCCGGTACTCTGCAAATGACTCGCAGATACTGATGAAGCGCACTCGGAGTCCCATCGTGACTGCCATTTTTCCGGTGAAGACCATAATGGCTCTTCCCATGGCTTCATCCAGAACGGTCGAAACAATTCCACCGTGGACGATGCCTGGATAAGATTCATACTGACGATCCAGTGATACTCGCGCAGAGACCTCATCCACACCGTCGTCAAACACTAACTTCAAGCCGATATCATTTTGTTCGCTGCAACCAAAACAATTCGAGGTGACACCTGATTCTTCTACAAGCGTGTCGTTCATGATGTATCACCTACATTCTGGCGCGGATCTCGGCTTTCAGTGAGCGTGTATCGACGATTGCTTTATTGCCGGTGAGATTGCGCAAGGCGCGGTAGACATTGGCATCACCACGTTCATTGTCATCGTCGCCCACCACATCCTGTTCAATTGTCTTGACCGAGTCGGGTGAGTCCGCATTCGGGAAGAACAAACCTGCAGGGTGTTTGACGCCATAGGAGGCATCAATCAGCCAGACGTAAGCCATTTTCAGTGCTTCCAACATATTCACGTCGCTTTCGTCGCACAACTCTTTGCAAAAGACATAGAACGCCTTGGCATGGCGAGACTCGTCCTTGCTGAGCAAACGCCAGATTTTCTTCAGGGTGGGCTCATTCGTTCGGTGGGCGCGTAGGTTGTAGTAGTTGGCCGCACGGTATTCAGAAATCACGTTCATCATCAGCGTGGCGGACGGGTAGTCACCCACCTCATACGGTTTACGCGTAAACATGGCGTGTTTTGAACGAACCTCAATACCCAATTGCTTCAGGTATTTGGCCTGCACCAGGGCATGCCGAGCCTCTTCGGCTCCCCACATCAACGACCAGGTGGAAAAGCCGAATTCGTCACGCCACTCGTTGAGGAAGTTGTGCGACCCCGGCAATGTCGTATGTTCTACAACAGCACCATCGTGCAGAAGTTGAATGTCCTCGTCGGTCAACAAGCTTCTGTCGATACCGGAAAGGTCGCCAATTTCTGACCACTCCCATCGCGATTGTTCAAACCAGTCAAAAACCTCGTTGAATTTATTGTCTAGATAAAACTCTTTGATGTTGTGTTTTGACTGAAGCGTGGTAAAAGCAAAAATCGCTTTCTCGATAACTTTTTCAATATCCAATATTTCGGTTTTGGCAGAAACGACATCTTGAATGTCATATTTCACCGAATCTCCGAGAGCGCACACTTTCGGATCATCGCTGACTAATATAACCCGGGTACTGACCAACAGCCCCGGCTTCTTGATAGCCTCCAAAACTTGTTCAACTTCATGCAACTTGTCAGAAGCAATGAGAATGACCGAGCAGTTGGAATTCTGCGAATCCACATCAACTACAAACTCATGAATGGCTTTTTCGACTACAGCATTACCCTTGCGATCAACGAGCGAGATAGCGGAAGAGTTAACTTCACCGGAATAAAGGTAAAAGATATTCATAGAAGCCCTTTGCAATGTTTACATCTCCATATCGGCACTTGAGCATGCCGCACCAGCACCATGACCACAGGGTCAGCTTGTAGACCGAAAACCACCCAGTGGTCACGGCGAGGCGAGTATATAGACGTTGGATCCAAAAAAATGAGCTAATTAAAGGCCAATCATAAGACCTTTAGCTAATTGCTTAACCACCACAATCATGATATGCAAAACAGAAATGACTAAATATACCGATAGGAATTGGAACACCCGTCTCACTTAGGTATGTCAGCGGCTGCTTGATCTGATGAACGCTGCGGATACCCGTCGAGGGTAATGCTATGTTATGGACTTGCCGCATCAACATGACGAGCATCATTCTTGAGCGGCAATAAAGAGCACCAGCGCGCGGATAACTTCCGGCATCGGATAAATCAAGGAAAACAGACCAATGCCCAATGCAGTTTTTGTCAGCAGAACCATTTTGTTTGGAGACTGTGATCCCGCAGGATTAGTTTACACTCCCCGTTTTTCATATTTTTCGGTAGAAGCTGTATATGCTGCACTTGACAAGTGGCTGGGCGCACCAGGACTTAGAAATCTGATGGGCTTTGATATATTGCCGCCGGTACGCGCCATGTCATTGGAGTTACTGGCACCTCTGACGTGGGATGATGAGTTAAACATCAAGGTCAGCGTGGCAAAAGTAGGGATTCACTCTTTCACTTTTCTGGTCGAGGGGTTTATCAGCAATGGAACATTATCTTTCGTAGCGAATATCACTCATGTCTGCGTCTCGCCAGAAACCAAAGAGGTTGTCGCCATTCCGTCACGACTTAGAACACTTCTTTCATGAGTCGCCAAAAATAGGCTATTTCCAAAAACCCGGTCAGGCGTCCCCAACCAGCAGCCGCAATCGGCCAAGAGTAGAAATTCGTCCGGAACGGCTATTGCCCCGAGAAGAAAGAGGACAGGTAAAAAGGGGGGATTTCCGGAAAATACTTTCGCCCCCTTTAGCTCTCTACTTGTGTAGACCCAATTGGCGCTCTTGCCGGTTCACTTGACAGATTGCGCCCCAAACAGAATGGGAACGGCGTCCAGAAAATGAAGCATTTCAGGCTCCTTGGTGTTCAAGCTTCCGGCGTTTTTCAAGGTTGTTGTCGCGTCGCCGTCTAACTATGCCGCGCTTTTCTCGGTCTGCTGCTGCCGATCCGGGTTCAACATCACAGTGCCCATCGGCTCCCAGTTTCTTGTCTGGCCAGACCAGCGTTCCGGGCATTTCTCCCGAGCTTGCTCGTACAACTCATGACGCCGAGCCAGGATCAGACCATGGCTATTTATCGTCCGCTGCAAGGCAACATAAGCACCACCCCCACGCTCTACATCGACACCGAAGCCAAGGCCTCGACCCTTCTCGAAACCTCAAAGCATCGCTTGAACATCCTGCGCAATATGCTCAACAGCGTCAGTTGCCTGTGCGTCAACGATGCCGAAGGTCATGATCTGGAACACTTCGCCAGCGCCGCGCATATCCTGCTTCAGAACGGCTGTGACGCACTGGATGCGTTGGGCTGGAAGCTGGATAGAGTCGCACCCAGCCTTTGAAAGTTAAAAAGCCGCGATGGTGTCGCGGCTTTTTTACGTCGGTCAGAACCCCCGCCGAATCCGGTTTTTCAGTTGTTCATGGAAAATCTCGGCGTTGCGTTTATAGGTGCCGCTGAACGATTCGTTGCTCGAGTCCAGCGTCATTGAACGCTTGCTCGACACTTCCTCACGATACGCATCGATAAAGAAATTCAGATCACTCTCTGTGCTCAGCTTCGGCCACTTATCCAGGTACAACGGCAATTCCGTCGGCCCGGTCTTGAACGAACAGATCCGCCGGTTGCTGATCGTCGCCTCACCGATTTCAAACGGCACCCACCACGACAGCGCGGTTTTTTCCGAAACCACCGCCAACAGGTGCGTGCATTCGGTGATGTTGCGGGTGATGACCCCGGTGATGTCTTCGGTGGTCTGGGATTCCGGATCCAGTACGTCGAGGTAGGTTTTGATGTTGGCCTGCATCAGTCGGGTGTTGATGGCGATGGCGTGGGCGCGATCCATGTGGCGGTAGCTGATGAAGACGGGCATCAGAAGTGTCCTTTGAGGGCGAGTTCGCGGTAGTAGGCGCCGAGGGCGGTGAGGCGACAACCGGTGGAGTTGAGGGCGGCGTAATACATGTGCTCGGCATCGACCGGTTCGACCAGGCTGTGGCGGTTGCACATTTGCAGTTGCTTGAAGACGGCGCCGTGATCGGGGTCGAACGTTGCTTCGGTGGGCTCGTAGCTGGGATCGAGCCTGAAGACGAAACTCGGCTCGGGGAACCAGTCCTTGAGTTTGCGCAGGGTTTGTTCGGCAATCAGCGGTGCTACCTCGCGCAACGGCACGAACTGCGACACGTTGGTCTTGAACACCGGGCGCTGCTCCCAGGCACCCAAGGCATTGTCGACAAACGAGTAAACGCTACCCGGCGTGACCTTGCCGAGCACGTTCGCGGCGCCACCGTGCAGCGCCTGTAACAGCAGGTCGGTGAATACGCCGTGGCCGCGACTTTCGAGGGCGGACTGTTCTTTTTTGCACGCGGTGAGAATGGTCATGCCTTCGCCGATCACACTGCTGCCACCGCGCAAATTGCGCATGGCGCCGGCTGCGCCTGCCTGACAGCAATCGAGAATGATGATTTTGTTCTTGATGTGCGGGGCCTTGTCCGCCCACTCCAGAATGTCGCTGATGCGAATGCCTTCCCCGCCGTGTTTGAAGTCCTGTGGAATCAGCAGCCCTTCGTCGATGCTGGTGTCGAACTGGCCGTGGCCGGCAAAGTACAGCAGCGCCACATCGCAGTCGCCCGAGAACAGACTTTGAATGTGCTGTTTCATGGCCGTGAGCGTCAGGTTCTCCTCGGATGAGGTCAGCACTTTGCTGCTGAAGTTCGGGCGCCCGCTGGCGTGACGCTCCAGCACCGAAGCCATGGCCATTGCATCGTTGTTGCAGCCGCTCAGTGGCGTGACGTGGGCGTAGTGGTTGATGCCGATAAACAGTCCCTTGCGCATGATTACACCGCCGTATGCAGGCGAATGGCGGCGACGATGCTTTTGGTGCTCCACGCGCACTCGGCATCAGCGGCGTTGCGTACGACGGTGGAAATCCGCTCGGCCCCGAACGGCTTGATCGCGATGATCACTTTGCCCATGCGCTTGGCGATTTCGATTTCCTTGTTGATCCACTTGCTGTACGTCGAGTACATGCCGGCCATGATCAGCACTGCCGAGCAAGGGCGGATCTTGTTCTCGATAGCCTCTTCCAGTTGCTTGTCGGTTTGCGCGCCCATGATCGGGTTGTGCGGTGGCACGGAGAAATTCTTGAAGGTGAAACCGGGTTGCGCGCTGAGCAGGCGTACGAGGTTGTCGTGGGCGTGGGAATAGTTCCACGAATGGCTGATGAACAAATGATAGGTTTGCATGGGGTTCCTCGGAGGTCGCGACAGTGCGAAGGAGGAACTGAATGTAGGCATCTGCGTGAGGCCTACAAGGTGCTGGCGGTAAAAGAGAAATGTCCTGCAAACAGGCGTGCTAAAGCCCTACAGAAAGGTCTGACGTTTAGGCGTTCTGAGGATTTGTCAGGCGTGATCCTACAGCCGGCAGCCCTGTGTTTCAGGGCTGCCGGTGCGCCTGTTTAATAGCCGTTTTCAGGCAGGCTGGCGATGATCGAGCGGTAGCTGTTCATTCGTTGTTGCTGCACGCGGCCATCTTCCAGAGCCTTGAGCAGTGCACAACCCGGTTCACGATCATGCTTGCAATCGCGGAAGCGGCAGGTGCCGAGCAGGTCATTGAACTCGATGAAGCCGGCTTCGACGTCGGCACGACTGACGTGGCCCAGGCCAAATTCGCGGATGCCCGGGGAGTCGATCAGTTCACCACCGCCCGGAAAATGGAACAGGCGCGCGGTGGTCGTCGTGTGCGTGCCTTGGCCGGACAGCTCGGACAACGGCCCGACACGGGTTTCAACTTCAGGCAGCAAGCTGTTGACCAGCGACGACTTGCCGACGCCGGACTGGCCGACGAACACGCTGATGCGCCCGTCGAGCTGCTTTTGCAGTTGTTCCATGCCGTTGCCGTGGTGCGCGGACACTTCCAGCACCGGATAACCGAGCGTGCGGTAAACCGCCAGCAGGGCGTTGAGTGCCGGGGCATTCTGCTCGTCGATCAGGTCGAACTTGTTCAGCAGCAACAGCGGACGGATGCCAGCGTGTTCGGCCGCTACGAGGTAGCGGTCGATCAGGTTGGCGTGGGGCTCGGGCAGCGGGGCGAAGACGATGACGATCATGTCGACGTTGGCCGCTACAGGCTTGAGCTGGCCACGGCTGTCCGGACGGCACAGTTCGGTGGTACGCGGCAATTGCGCGACGATCACACCGATGCCCTGGTTGCCGGCACGCCAGACGACCTGATCGCCGGTCACCAGCGCTGGCAGGTTGGCGCGTAAGTGGCAACGGAACACCTGGCCTGCGAGTTCGCCGTCCTTGGCCTCGACCTCGACCTGCACACCGAAGTGAGCGATCACCAGGCCGTGTTGCTCAGGGCCGAGATCGCCACCTTCGAGCGCCTCGACTGCCGAGGACTCACGTTTGGCGGCGCGTGCGGCGCGCTCGCCCTGAATCTTTTCGATGCGCCAGTTTTGACGACGATTGAGTTGGCGTTTGGCCATGGGTGTTCCGTCTGAAGAATGCAGCGATTAGGTAAAACGGCCGCGAGTTTAGCACGCCGGGGCACCGGCCTAGGCTAAACTGCGCAGCATTGCCTAGGAGCCGAAATATGCAGAACCCACAGAATCTGATCTGGATCGACCTGGAAATGACCGGTCTTGATCCGGACAACGACGTCATCATCGAAATGGCCACCATCGTCACCGACAGTGACCTCAACACGCTGGCCGAAGGACCGGTGATCGCCATTCACCACAGCGACGAAGTGCTGGCACGCATGGACGAGTGGAACACCCGTACCCACGGTAACTCCGGCCTGACCCAACGCGTTCGCGACAGCCGCGTCAGCATGGCCGAAGCCGAAGCCGAAACCATCGCGTTTCTGGAGAAGTGGGTGCCCAAGGGCAAGTCGCCAATCTGTGGCAACAGCATCTGCCAGGATCGCCGCTTCCTCTATACCCACATGAAGGCGCTGGAAAGCTACTTCCACTACCGCAACCTTGACGTCTCCACACTCAAAGAGCTGGCCGCACGCTGGGCGCCGGACGTACGCGACAGCTTCAAGAAGGGCAGCACGCACCTGGCGCTGGACGACATCCGTGAATCGATCGCCGAACTGCAGCATTACCGCAAGCACTTCATCAAGTTCTGATACCGGGTTGGCGGCTTTTTGTGGCGGGTGTTCTCGCCCTCTTTTGGTGCTGCACCGAAATGGCTAGACTGCGCGCCTTCCTGCCAGGATCGCCACCATGTTGCTAATGCTCTATTTGATCGCCATTACCGCTGAAGCCATGACGGGCGCGCTGTCTGCGGGCCGTCGCGGCATGGACTGGTTCGGCGTGGTGCTGATTGCGTGTGTCACGGCGCTGGGCGGCGGTTCGGTGCGTGACGTGCTGCTCGGGCACTACCCGCTGACATGGGTCAAACACCCGGAATACCTGGTGCTGACCTCCGCTGCGGCAATGTTGACCGTGTTCACTGCACGTTGGATGCGGCATCTGCGTTCGTTGTTTCTGGTGCTCGATGCCGTCGGTCTGGTGGCGTTTACCCTGATCGGCTGCATGACCGCTCTGGAAATGGGCCACGGCATGCTGGTGGCTTCGGTCAGCGGTGTGATCACCGGTGTCTTCGGCGGCATCCTGCGCGATATCTTCTGTAATGACATCCCGTTGATCTTCCGCCGAGAACTGTATGCCAGCGTGTCGTTCGCCGCCGCCTGGTGTTACATGTTGTGCCTGTATCTGAACGTGCCAGGTGAACAAGCCATTCTGATTACCCTGTTCGGCGGGTTTTTGTTACGTCTGCTGGCCATTCGTTTTCATTGGGAAATGCCCAAGTTCGTTTATAACGATGAGCATTGATTCCGCCTGCTATCGAATAAAAAATACAGTTCTGCCGGGTTTTGCGAATTGACGGTGGCGGCGGGTTTTTATCTGTTTTTACCGGTTGTTGAGGTTTCTTGCCTTTCTGCTCAAGCGGAATTAGTAGGGGCATGTTATTTCTGAGTCTTGCCGCTGATTCAATATGAGACTGGGAGAACCATTGCGAAATGGTTGGCGAGCCAGTAATGAAAAGGGACGTTTCACTCTGGCGGTACTGAACACTGTCGCTGTAATAGATCGTGTGGATGATGAAAACGAGGAGGGTCCGGTCCTGCCTTGTATACGTGCGTTCCGGGTTTCCAGCCAAAGCGGGAAAACCTTCCAGATCGGTGTCGCCATCAAGTTCAACGGGTAGGTTGTCCGTAGCAGTGGCAATGCTTTGTCTAGCCGGCATTACAGCAACTTCAAAATTATTCCATTAAGTGGCTGCGCAGTTTGTGGTCTGGCGCGGATGTGAATTACCGGTATTCGTGTCGGGCACTTATACCTGGGCCAGCACCTGAGGGGCTAAAAACAAACAGGTCGAATAAGCTAGTTGTTAGTGACTGCGCTTTCGTCTACGTCAACAAGCTTCGCGAGTCACACATCGAGAACTAATTGGCGTCGTTGTTTATTAATGCGATAAATGTAGTACACCTATATACCGGTTTACACCGGATAAGCCGATAAACTGATTGTACTGACGGCCCTGCAGTGTTACGGGGCCCAACTAACCAAACCTCAAGGATGAGCATTCATGGCTGGTAAACCGCCAAAGATCAAACCTGTTCCTGCCCCTGCCAAAACACCCGATTTCAGCGCGAATGAACCACATCGCCCAGCGTACCCCTCTCCAGCAATGCCGCATTTACCTCTCCCCCCTCGCCCGGAACACTTGCACCCGTCCTACCGGCCAGACTTGGTCGCGGTGACGCAGGCGAGCAGTTTGAGTGTGAGCCCGTTGTCTTTCGCGTTCGACGATTTTTCGAAGCTTGCCGCGACGCCCTCGCTGGCAGATTACTGGATACACACCGACAAAAGCCTCGGCGAGCCCGATGCGCAGGGCATCCGGAGGTTCAGGCAGCGTCAGTATGTGGCCGTAGCCGACAACCATTTCGTGCAAGTTGTCCTGGACGCCGAGAGTGGCCTGTTTCGCGCCACGCTAGCCAGAGAACTCAACCCTTCCGGCCCGCTTCTGAAGCCGGATAGCGAGGGCAGGTTCTGGGTCCCTCTGCAAAGCAGTGATTCGCGTAATCACCCTGCAAGACTCAATTCGTTAAGGAGGCGAACGGCAGAACTGTTTCACCGCGTCGGGTATTCAGTGGACGGCTTTTCCGAGGTCACGATTACACGCATTCTTGCCGTTAGTGGGATGGATGAAACGCTGGCACGCGATTCCCCCGCTTACGCTCGGTCCCTCGTCTTGCTGCAGGACGCTCTCAGGCGCTTGAGCCTCGATCAGAAAATCCACACGTTCATCACACAAATGCAACATCCCGATCCGCTAGTGCGCGCCCAGGTCGATCCGCAGTTGCAGGCTCTGCTGCAGTTGCGCGAAGGCGAGCCTGGCGCAAGCATTGCCCAGCGCGACCGCGCCGCGCTCTTTCAGAATCATGAGCGTGCGTTCGAACTTGACTGTGATGAAAACACGTTGCAGATGCGGCGGATTTTTCCTGACTTGCCCAAAGCGGCAGCCGAGGCCTTGTGGCGCGATGCAAGTGCCGCCGAGCGTCTGCATATGCATAACCAACCGGGAATGCCACGGCAAATGGCAGAAGAGGCGCTGTTGGTGCTGCGCGATGTTCGTCTCGCAAGAGCCTGTGAAGGGATTTATCTGGATTCGGTATCCAGTCCGGACAGTGACCGACTGGCGTTGCATATGATCGGACGCCTTGCGCAGTGGCCGCGAGATGTCCGTATCGAGATTCGTCAGGATGTGTTTGACGGGAAGGTCTTGACGGCTATCGGCGATGTGCTGACTTCGTTCCATCACGTTCTGGTCCAGCAGGACGCCGGGTATGTCATCAGCAGCCCCGAGGGTTCATCGTCCAAAGGCATGAGCGATCTGTATTCGGCTGTCTGGTTCCTGTTACTGCCCGTACAGCGTCAGGCCTTCGGTGTGGCGGAGGGAGGAGGGCAAACGCTGCAGCGATTGATTCGTGCACAGCCGTTGCCATCGCGCCAGGCTGTGAGCGAACTGCTGGGGCTGGCGCCGATTCCAATGACGGTCGACTCTGCCACCGCGCAATACAGGCAAGCGTGGAAGCTGCGAGGCGGCGCCGATAACAATCCGACATCGGCAAAGACCGTTGTTGACCGCGTACATGATCTTTATCCGCAGCTTTCGGGTGAGGAGGTGACGACGTTTATCAACGAGCGTTTAAAGAGTGATCTGGCCGGCGTAATGATGAGGCTGGAAAAAGAGTTCGCGACGTTGTGCAGTGAATTGTCGATATGGAGTGCCGATAAGCCGTCACCTCATGCGGATTCGTCGGGACAGGGGAGAGCGCCAACCCCCGCGGAGCAACGTCAGGCTCGCGAGCAATTCAGCGCAAAGCTGCAAGATATCTGGCGGCGCAAGTCCGTTTCGAGATGGGGGTACGGTGACTATCATTTTTCTTCCAGCGTCGATTTTTCCGGTGAGCTACCAAGGCTGTCTGCCAGGTTTGAATATGTAACAGAGTTAATATTGACCGCAGAAAAACCAGGCGCACGGATAGGCGCGTTTCTTGACAGTTTTCCCAATGTTAAATACTTGAAGGTGACTGGTGTAGAGATGCAGGAATTCCCGTCAGGGATCTTTCAAATGCGTGAACTGCTGCAACTCACGTTGGATAGTTGCTCGCTTAGACTTTCTGATATGACGGCTGAAGGGCTGGCAAGAATGGAAACGCTTACATTGTTGAACCTGGCACGCAATCCTCTGACAGTTGCTCCACCTGTAGGCTTCATGCCGGATTTAACGGAATTGATGCTGTATGACGCCAATCTTTCCAGCGTTCCTTCAGGAATAGATTCGCTGAAAGAACTCGAGGTGTTGGCGTTGCAGAATAATAATATTTCAGAGGTGGGGGATGAGCTGTTCGATATCCCGGATACACAGAATTTATTCGTTGGTCTGGTGAATAATCCCTTGAGTGACGCGTCGAGGCAGCGGATTACCGAGTATCTGGAAAACGCCAGCATGGACCGGAAAATTGAAATTGAAATGGAAGAGCCACTGTCGGATGTAGAGTCTGACAGTGAATCCTCAGAGAGTGGATTTTCGACGGGCTCAGAGAGTGACTGAATGTGGGGGGAAGTAACTGTTTTCTTGCCGGTCTAACATAGCCTGATAAATATAAATAACGCGCTGGCTCCCCTTCTGCTTTTGATTTTGCCGTGGTCAGGAGGGGAGGAACCTCTGGCAAGGCCGGAATTAAAGGGTTGGCAGGACTGATTTCAAATCGGGTGACAGGAGATCCGGATTTTTAGAATGTTTTAGAGTTTATGTGTGTTGTTGGTTTCTATGTTCAGGTGTTTCCGTGGTTTTAATTTGTCGAATGTCCTGTCTTTTATTGTTTTTAGTGCCGTGTCTCAATGCCTCGGCGCGTCCTGATGGAGGCGAAACTTATTAATTAGCCAAGGTGTTATTGAATGTTTGATGAGCAGCTTAATATTTCCCGTATCGAGGTGAAAACCGACTCCACAAGGTCTGGTCAACATAAGATTCTTTACGCCAACGGTCGCATGCAAGTACGCGTATTGGTGCTTTTACACGGTGTCGATAACAATGGAGACGGCGCGTCACTGTATGGGCATCCTGCATTACAAACACTGCGGCTGATTGCCTATAACGGCGCTCGACCTCTTGAAGGTGACTGGAGCGTATCCGTGCAGGAAAATCGGTATGCCCATGAAATGTCGGGTGGGGCACCGCGGGCTATAGAAGTTCCGCGTGTTAATGACAATCGCAAAAGTGACGTTTCTGATCCTGTACAAATTCTTGAGTTTTGGGTTTCCGCCTCCAGGCCTGGAATCATGGAAGTCGCTGCCGAAATCGTCATGGACTCAGTGGTATTGCGAAGCAATGGAGTCGGCTTTGACAGCAGTGTGACGCTGGAGGCGATTCCGCCTAAAGAGTATCCGCTGAGTAGTTTTTCATTGAGTAAATATGATGAGAAACAGCAGCGTGCCCAATATGACTGGGTCCAGCATTATCATATTGCTCTGCAAGCAGAGGGCCGGCAGATTCACCTCCTTGACTGGTATAGCAGTGAGGTGAAACTTGACCCTTATGATTCCGAAAATGCGGTGCAGGTTTATGTGTCCGGCAATATTCCCGACACACAGGATGGTCGCAGATGTTTTTATGGTTACATGGCGCCGATTTATGGGCTGAAAACAACGTTTCGCAGCCCGCTCGGCTACATAACCGTCCCGATTAACAAAGTGCCTGGACAATTGACGCTTGTTCAGTATGTTTCCGCGGACCTGCAAGTGGCGCGGGAGAATGAAAGCGCATTCGAGTTTGCAGTGGTCGATGAGTTCGGTTCGGAGCACAGGCTTAGTATTGATGGTGATAAAGAACAACGTACTTTTGTTCTGGGTGAGTCCAAGCGGTCAATGAAACAGCTTGTCTGATTTCGATACATGGCCAGCGAGTTTTCGCTGGCCAACCTGACTGGCCAATATCTGAATCTGGAAATAAAGGACGTTTTCAATGAAAAGTAATTCATCCTCCGCCGTTCACTCGAATGCTTTCAACTTTGGTGAGTTTGTTTCCGGAGGCGTTGACCCCCGCACGGGCATGTATACGTGCGCCTTTTCGTTAGGCAAGTTGTGTTCGGCGGATCTCAATGGCCCTGAGGTTGCACTTTCACTGGGTTTCAACCCGCTCAATCAGGTGGATGCCGGTTTCGGCCTCGGCTGGTCGTTGACCATGACTCAGTATGACGTGCGCAGCAAAGTCATGACGCTGTCCAACGGCGAGCGCTACAAGGCTGTCGAGACATCTGCGGGCCTGAAGTTCAAGGAAATGAAACTGCAAACTGCAAGGGTACTGGTGACCGGGGCAGGGCGCTATGAAGTTCGATACCGCGATGGTCGGCGTGAACTGCTTAAAGTTCAGGCCGGCACTCATATCGCGGTAGCAGAAAAAATTGTCGCGGCGAACGGTGTGAGCATCACGCTCAAGCATGAGACGTTCAATCAGTTTGCCATGTTGACCGAAGTCTGTGACGCCAAGAGATGCCTGTTGAGAGTTACGCGCAAGGCCGGTCAGGTGACATTGACCCGGCATCCCGATACCTCGTCCAGTTCCGACTACAACCTGATCCTGAAAAATAGTCGGGTAACGGCAATCGAACTTCCGCTCGGCAAAGGTTGGGATCTGGAATATGAAGTCATTGATGAGGCCAGCTATCTGTGCCGCGTCGTCAATCCATTGCGCGGCGTAGAAATCATTCGCTACAAGCGTCAAGGTCACCGCTTCGTAAGTGGCGTGCAGCGAACACTTCCGTTTGTCATCGCTCACGATATTTACCCAGGCCGGCGCCAACCCAGGCTTTGCAAGGTATATACGTATTCCAACCATAACTTTCTCGGGCAGGGCCTCATCCCGGCCAGGGACAATGACATAGATCCTCTCTACCTGGCGCCCGACCACTACGTCTATACCTCGGACGAGAAATTAGTGGTCAATGGCAAGGTGCACACCCGGATTAACCGCACCTACAACAAATTCCATTTGCTGGTCGCAGAGGTCACGACATGTGGCAATGCCCAGACCACAATCGCCACCGAGTATCACTGTTCGGTTACCAAACTGTTCAATGAGCAACCGGCTCAGTTCCGCATGCCGAAAGTTCAGACGGTGACTTATTTCGATCGGCGCACCCAACAGAAGCGCGAGGAAACCACCGTCACCGAGTTCGACGGCGAAGGCAACCTGCTCAAACATGTCGAGCCGAGTGGGGTGACGACTTTGTCGGAGTATTATCCTGCAAGCGGTGGGGACAACTGCCCGGAGGATCCGCTGGGTTTCACCAGGTTCCAGAAAAAGAGAACGGTCAGCGCTGCGGCCGCGAGTGGCGCCTCGTCTGTCACGTACTACGACTATGCGTTGCATCCTGCGCTGGAAGGCGCAGAACTGGCATCTGTCTTTCCGGTTGAAGAGCGTTATTTCGAGCGCGTGGAGGGGGTTGAGATCCTGCGTTCGAAAACCCAAAGGAGTTACCTGAATACGCCAAAGGACCCGCTCAAGCACGGGGCCATGAAACAGCAAAGCATTACCCGTAACGATAAAAAGACCTGCACGCAATTCTCCTATGAGCTTGAAGGTATCAGGCTGCGGGTGACGTCCAGCACGCAGGGCTTCGATGGCTCGCTGCAGACCAGTGAGGCCGTGCTCTCGACGCTCACTGGGCTACAGGTGTCAGAAGTCGGTATCGATGGCGAGCGTATCGAACATGAGTACGACGCGATCGGCCGAGCAGTGTGCAAAACGGTTGCCCCCGGCACCCCGTACGCGGCCGCTACCAGGTGGGCCTTTTTGGCCGCCAGCAAACAACAACCGGCCACGATGGTCACCACGGATCCCGCCGGCGGCGAACAAAGAGTGACCTATGATGGCCTGGAACGAGTGATCGCCGTTCAGGAAAAGGACTGCGACCGTCCGGACGAGGATGGGCTCATTGCGTCTCGTACTCTTTATTGCGCCCGTCATGATTCGGCGGGTCACAAGGTAGAAGTGACGCTGACCGATTGGCGCGATGGCAAGCCTTATCCGTTGATCACCCGCTACGAATTCGATAACTGGGGCCAGGTCTGCAAGACGTTCCATGCCGATGGGCGTGTCGAACATAGCGAGGCCGATCCGGTCCTTCGCCAGCAAACGAATTGGCTTCAGGGGATGGGCAAGACCGTTACCCTCATCAACGAGTTTGGTAAACCCCTGAGGGTCGAGAGCTTCAATCTGAAGCACAAGAGTCTTGGCAAAACCGATTACACCTATGACGGATTCGGGCGTACAACCAGCCAGACCGATCCGGCCGGCAATACCACTCGATATGAGTACGACGTTTTTGACCGGATGATTCGCAGTGTCCTGCCCGACGCCAGCGAGGTGGTCACCGACTACGCCGATCACAGTGACGAAGCGCTGCCGGTCGGCATTCAGGTCGATGGCAAAGTGTTGGGCCGGCAAACCTATGACGGATTGAATCGCCTGACGCAAAGTACAGTAGGCGGCCGCAAGTCCGAGGCCGGTTATGAAGCAGGTTTCAGCCAGCCGCAGTGGTACAAGAGCGCTGACGGCAAGAAAATCGAATTCACGTATTTGCGCCATAGGGGCGGTTTACTGACTGAGCGCAAGGCGGGGGCATTGCTCACGACCCTGACTTACGACCCCGTCAACGGCCATCCCTTGACCTGTATCGAAAATGGCAGAGAGCGTCGTTTTACGTATTACCCTTCCGGGCGCGTCAAATCCGAAACGACGACCTACGGCGCTATCAGCAAAGCAACCTCCTTTACCTATTCCCTGGAGGGGCGACCGATCACCTGCATCGATGTACTCGGATCCGAACGCAGATCCGAATACGATGACCATGGCCGCTTGTTATCAACCTTGCAGGGTTCGCTGAAAACCGAATTCCACTACAACATCCAGACGGGGATGCTGGAATGGACGAAGACCGAAGAGACGTCGATCAAACGTCAAATGATCACTCGGTTTACCTATGATGATATCGGTCGTGAAATCTGCCGTACTTTCCAGGTGAAGGGCCAGCCCGACCAGACGCTGGCGTCTACTTATACGCTCGCCGGCAAACTGGCGCAGAAAGTGTCCAGGCGTGGCACGCAAGTGTTGCGCGATGAGCAATTTGTCTACGATGTGCGTGGGCGCCTGATCCAGTACGACTGTGCCGGCCCCCTAAAGCCCCGGGACCCGTACGGCAAAGAAATTGCTCAGCAGACGTTCACATTCGATGCGCTTGATAATCTTCTCACCGTACAGACGCGGTTCCCTCTGGGTGTGAACCTGACCACCTTCAGTTACGACAATCCGGACCCAGTACAACTCAGCGCAGTCAAACATTCTCATGTCGACTATCCATCGGCCGTGACCCTGGAATACGACGCCAACGGCAGGATGATCAAGGATGATCAGGCGCGAACCCTGGCCTATGACGCGTTCGGGCGTCTGGAACAACTGACCAGCGCCGCAGGTTCGGTTATTCGCGGCTACCATTACGACGGTTTTGACCACCTGGTTGAACTGTCGCAACCCAATACCACCACTGCCCAGCGTTATTACCACGAAGGCCGGGTCGCCAATGAAGTCAGCGGTGAAAATTCATCCAGTGTCCTGCGTCACGGTGGATTGCTCGTGGGCCAGCAACAACTCGGATTGAAGGCCGGCGCGCAGTTGTTCGGCACCGATCAGCAGCAAAGTGTGTTGGCAGCACTGGGTGAAGAACAACTGACTGATTGCACTTACAGCCCTTACGGGCATCGTCCCGCCGAGGGTGGTTTGTTCAGTCTGGCGGGGTTCAACGGCGAGCAGTTGGATCCGGTAACCGGGCTGTATCTATTGGGCAATGGCTACAGGGCTTATAGCCCGACATTGATGCGGTTCCTCGCCCCCGACAACATGAGTCCATTCGGTGAGGGCGGATTGAATGCCTACGCTTATTGCCTGGGCGACCCCGTCAATCGTGTTGATCCTACCGGGCATATCTCCTGGCAATCGATTCTGGGCATCGGACTCAGTGTGCTCGGGATTGTTGCCAGTGTGCTGACGATGGGGGCCGCGACGCCATGGGCGGCGGCGGCATTGGGGCTGGCCGTTGCTTCAGGCTTGGCGGGTATTGCCAGCGAATTGGTCAATCACTATGCACCGGATTCTTCGGCAGGAGAGGCATTGGGCTGGATCAGTGCTGGGCTAGGCTTGGCTTCGCTGGGTACCGGTCTGGCGGCCGGAGCCAAGGCTGCTGTCAACGCGGGCAGGAAGCTGGCTTCAGCCTTTCAGTCAGGGCTTAGTTCACGAGGCGCGGGTAAAGCGGCCAAAGCGTTTGCCAAAGGAAAAGGCGCCAAGGCTGCGGCAAAAGCCCAGTCTGCGAAAGCCACCGCACGGGTTGAGGACGAGGTCGAACAGAAATGGACAGTGGTCAGGCCTAAAGACAAGATGAATTTTCTTAATATAGAGGCGCGGAATGCCTCTGAGACCAGGGTTAAGTTATTCATTCAGCTCATTGAGGAGGGTAACTCTCCGACCTCCGCTGCCGCGCTCCTTCACGCCGAATACACGCCATTGAAGGGGCCATCCAGTTCATCGTCCAGGTTGATGCATCTTTATTTGTCAAAGGGTGATCGCGTGTATCTCACTGAAAATGCGAAGGACAGGATTGTCATCATCAAACAGATGGGTGGGCACTACAAAGAAAAAAAATAAACATAAATAACGCGGCGAGGCAGTGTTCAGCATGAGCCGAGAGCCTCAATGTCCCGGCCAGGATTTGAGCACTTTACTGGCCGGTTCTGCGTGCACAGGTCGGGCATGCTGTTCCAGCGCCCACGCCACATGCTCTCTGACCAACTCTGACGGATAATCCCGTCGCGCCTTCAACGCTTCCAGCACCGCAATCGTTGAGGGCGCATTGCCCAGCCCCACGGCCAGATTCCGCAACCAGCGCTCATAGCCCGCTCGCCGCAACGGCGAACCTTCAGTGCTGCTCAAGAACTTCTCTTCATCCCACAAAAACAGCTCGGCCAATTCGGCGTTGTCGAGGTTGTGCCTTGGCTTGAAATCGCTTTCCCCGGAGGGCTTGGCGAAACGGTTCCACGGGCAAACGATCTGGCAGTCATCACAGCCAAATACGCGATTGCCGATCAGCGGGCGCAGGTCTTCGGGGATGGCGCTTTTCAGTTCGATGGTCAGGTAGGAAATACAACGTCGCGCGTCCAGCACGTAGGGGCCGACGAAGGCATTGGTCGGACAGATATCGAGGCACGCGGTGCAGCGCCCGCAGTGTTCGGTGCTGTGCGGTTCATCTACCGGTAATGGCAGATCGACGAACAGTTCGCTCAAGAAGAAAAAGCTGCCGGCCTTGCGATTCAGCACCAGGGTGTTTTTACCGATCCAGCCCAGCCCGGCCTGTTCGGCGATGGCTTTCTCCAGCACCGGGGCACTGTCGACAAACGCGCGGAAACCGAACGGGCCAATCTCGGATTGAATCTTGTCGGCCAATTGTTGCACGCGTTTACGGATCAATTTGTGGTAATCGCGGCCCAAGGCATAACGCGACACGTAGGCTTTTTCCGGTTGCGCCAGCATTTGCGCCATTTTTGTGTCGCCGGGCAGATAGTCCATGCGCAGTGACACCACGCGCAATGTGCCCGGCACCAGCTCTTCGGGGTGCGAGCGTTTGCTGCCATGGGCGCCCATGTAGTCCATTTCGCCGTGGTAGCCGGCTTCGAGCCAGCGCTGCAGGTGCTGCTCATGCTCGGCCAGGTTCAGGCCGCTGATGCCGACTTGCTGGAAGCCCAGCTCGCGGCCCCATTCCTTGATGGATCGGGCGAGGGCGGGCAGGTCTGTAGTAATGGCGGACATGAGGCGAGAGAAACCGGAGCTGAGGTGCGTATAATTCTGCCAGACATCGGAGCCCGAAGACGCATGCCGCACACGAAAGATGAATTACCCGACGCGCTGTACGGCGCCGCACAGGTGCGCGAACTCGATGCACGGCTCATGGCTGCCGGCACACCGGGCTTCGAATTGATGCAGCGCGCGGCGCAGGCGACCTGGCGTTCGCTGGTTCGGCAGTGGCCCACCGCCAGCGAGCTGACCGTGCTTTGCGGCCATGGCAACAACGCCGGCGACGGTTATCTGGTCGCTGCCTTGGCGCGTCGGGCCGGTTGGACGGTGCAGGTGTTGGCGGTCGGCGACCCGCAACGCTTGCAGGGTGACGCAGCACAGGCGCACGCCGAGGCTTTGGCCGAGAGTGTCGTTGTGCAGGGCTGGAGTGCCCGGTCCGAGTTGCGCGGTGTGGTTGTCGATGCCTTGCTGGGCACGGGGTTGAGTGGCGAAGTGCGTGAGCCTTATGCCTCTGCCATCAATGCGATCAACGCCAGCGGCTTGCCTGTAACGGCGGTCGATATTCCTTCGGGATTGTGCGCGGATACCGGGCGAGTGCTGGGTGTTGCCGTGCGTGCCGATCTCACGGTGACGTTTATAGGCTTGAAAGTGGGGGTGTTCACGGGCGACGCGGCGGATCATGTCGGCAAGTGGGTGTTCAATGATCTGCAGGCCCCGGCTGAAATCTACAGTGACATTGCTGTCCGTGCCCGGCGCCTCAACGTAGCTAATCTTGCGCTATTGGGCCCTCGCGAGCCGACATCTCATAAGGGTTGCTTCGGTCATTTGCTGTTGGTTGGCGGCGATCATGGCTTTGGCGGGGCGATTCTGCTCAGCAGTGAAAGCGCTCTGCGCAGCGGTACGGGTATGGTGTCGTTGGCAACGCGCCCTGAGCATGTGCCGGCGGCGCTGACCCGCGTTCCTGAAGTCATGGCGCTCGGCGTTTCTTCGGCCAACCAGTTGATGGGCTTGCTGGAGAAGGTGTCGACGCTGGTCGTAGGGCCGGGGCTTGGACAGGCGAGTTGGGGCCGGGCGTTATTGTCAGCCGCCGCCAATGCGCCGTTACCGCAAGTATGGGATGCGGACGCGCTGAATCTGCTGGCGAGCGGTTTCGTCAGTCTGCCCAAGGATTGCGTGATCACTCCGCATCCCGGCGAAGCGGCACGTTTGCTGGGGATCAGCACCGCCCAGGTGCAGGCCGACCGCCCCGCCGCAGCGCTGGCATTGAGCAAAAAATACACCGCAGTGGTGGTGCTCAAAGGTGCTGGCAGCCTGATCGCGCACCCCGATGGTCGTCTGGCGTTGTGTCACCAGGGGCATCCGGCCATGGCCACTGCCGGGCTCGGCGATGTGCTGGCAGGTTTGACCGGCGCGTTGCTGGCACAAGGCATGGACGGTTTCGATGCCGCGTGCCTGGCGGTCTGGCTGCACGCCAACGCCGGGGCGCAACAAGGAAAATGCGGCCGTGGGCTGGCGGCCAGTGATCTGATTCCAGCCATTCGTCAGTTGTTGGAGGAGCTTGCACCGTGTCTGAAGTAACCCTGTACCTGGCCGATGAACAGGCCATGAGCGACTTTGGCGCACGGATCGCCCGCGTTACCCAAGGCCATGGCCTGATTTTTCTTGAGGGCAACCTGGGCATGGGCAAAACGACCCTGTCCCGGGGGATTATTCGTGGGTTGGGGCATGTCGGGGCGGTAAAAAGTCCGACCTTCACGTTGGTCGAGCCTTATGAGATGGGCGAAATCCGCGCCTTCCACTTCGACTTGTATCGACTGGTCGATCCGGAAGAGCTGGAGTTCCTCGGTATTCGTGATTACTTCGAGGACGATGCCCTGTGCCTGATCGAGTGGCCCGATAAAGGTGCAGGCTTTTTGCCAAAGCCGGACCTGACCATTACCATTAGCCCGCAAGACAGCGGGCGTTCGCTGAAAATTTCATCCCAAGGCTCGCGTGGCGAGGCCTGGTGTGCCGCTTTGGCATTGGAATCCAATTAAATGATGGGGTTAGGTATGCGCTTTCGCGCGTTGGTGGCTGCCGCTGGACTGTTGTTGATGGCAGTAACCGTCAACGCTTTGGCCGACTCAAAGGTCAACAGCGTGCGCCTGTGGCGGGCGCCGGACAACACGCGATTGGTTTTCGACCTGAGCGGCCCGGTGCAGCACAGTGTCTTCACCCTGACCGCTCCGGACCGGTTGGTAATCGACATCAATGGCGCCACCTTGGGGGCGCCTTTGAATGTACAGACTGCAAACACGCCGATCACGGCGATACGCTCGGCCCAGCGTACGCCGACCGACCTGCGAGTGGTCGTCGACCTGAAGAAAGCCGTCACCCCGAAAAGCTTCTCGCTGGCGCCGAATGCGCAGTATGGCAACCGTCTGGTGGTCGACTTGTTCGATAACCCGGCCGACGCCGCGCCGCCGCCTGCGCCAACGCCATCGGTGGCCACCGTACCGGCGGTGCCAGTCACCCCGACAAAGCCCGAAATCAAGTTGCCGCCAGCCCCGGCTGGCAAGCGCGACATCATTGTGGTGATCGATGCCGGCCATGGCGGCGAAGACCCGGGAGCATCCGGCTCGCGCGGTCAGCGTGAGAAAGACGTGGTGTTGCAGATTGCTCGCGAATTGCAGCGTCAGGTCAACGGGATGAAAGGCTTCCGTGCCGAATTGACCCGTACCGGTGACTATTTCATCCCGTTACGTGGTCGTACCGAAATCGCCCGCAAGAAGGGCGCCGACCTGTTCGTTTCGATTCATGCCGACGCTGCGCCTTCCGCGGCAGCCTTTGGTGCTTCGGTGTTTGCCCTGTCTGATCGCGGTGCTACGTCGGAGACCGCCCGTTGGCTGGCCGACAGCGAAAACCGTTCCGACCTGATCGGTGGTGCCGGTAACGTCAGCCTCGACGACAAGGACCGCATGCTGGCAGGCGTGCTGCTCGATCTGTCGATGACCGCGTCGCTGACCTCCAGCCTCAACGTCGGCCAGAAAGTCCTGACCAACATCGGCCGGGTTACGCCGTTGCACAAACAGCGCGTCGAGCAGGCCGGTTTTATGGTGTTGAAGTCGCCGGACATTCCGTCGATTTTGGTTGAAACCGGCTTCATCTCCAATGCCAAGGAAGCCTCGAAGCTTGCTGCATCGAGCCACCAGCAGGCGCTGGCACGGTCGATCAGCAGTGGCGTGCGCCAGTTCTTCCAGCAGAATCCACCGCCGGGAACTTACATTGCCTGGCTGCGTGATTCGG
Source organism: Pseudomonas sp. EA_65y_Pfl2_P78 (assembly GCF_963970495.1). Classification (NCBI taxonomy): domain Bacteria; kingdom Pseudomonadati; phylum Pseudomonadota; class Gammaproteobacteria; order Pseudomonadales; family Pseudomonadaceae; genus Pseudomonas; species Pseudomonas sp. EA_65y_Pfl2_P78. The sequence goes on from NZ_CAXAON010000032.1 coordinate 27,154, forward strand.
GGAAAATCGCCAAGGGACCTCGGGATCACCGGGTAAGCCCGGGTGAAACGCTCTCCATGATCGCCGTGCGTTATCAGGTGTCGCCAGTCACGTTGCGCAATGTCAACAATTTGAAAAGCGATGAACTGAAGGTTGGTCAGCACTTGACCATTCCTGGCACCGAACTGGCGTCCAAAGAATGAATCAGGAGCTGAGCGCAGCCCGCATCGAACTGCTCAGTCCACGGCTGGCGAACCAGATCGCCGCCGGTGAGGTGGTTGAGCGTCCGGCTTCGGTCATTAAGGAGCTGTTGGAAAACAGCCTCGATTCTGGTGCCAAACGCATCGACGTCGATGTCGAGCAGGGCGGCGTCAAACTGCTGCGAGTGCGTGATGATGGCAACGGTATTTCTGCCGATGATCTGCCGTTGGCTCTGGCCCGTCACGCCACCAGCAAGATCCGTAATCTCGAAGACCTCGAACAGGTCATGAGTCTGGGTTTTCGCGGTGAGGCACTGGCATCGATCAGCTCTGTCGCGCGTCTGACCCTGACCTCGCGCACCCGTGATGCCGATCAGGCCTGGCAGGTCGAAACCGAAGGCCGGGACATGGCGCCTCGGGTTCAGCCGGCGGCACACCCGGTCGGTACGTCGGTGGAAGTGCGTGACCTGTTCTTCAATACCCCTGCGCGGCGTAAATTTCTCAAGACCGAAAAAACCGAATTCGATCATCTGCAAGAGGTGATCAAGCGCCTGGCGCTGGCGCGTTTCGACGTGGCTTTCCATCTGCGCCACAACGGCAAGACCATTCTCAGCCTGCACGAAGCCCATGATGACGCGGCCCGCGCACGACGTGTGGCGGCCATCTGTGGTTCTGGTTTCCTTGAACAGGCGTTGCCGATCGAGATCGAACGCAACGGTTTGCACCTGTGGGGCTGGGTCGGTTTGCCGACCTTCAACCGTAGTCAGGCAGATTTGCAGTATTTCTTCGTGAATGGTCGCGCGGTGCGCGACAAACTGGTGGCCCACGCGGTGCGTCAGGCGTATCGCGATGTGCTGTTCAACGGCCGTCATCCGACCTTTGCGCTGTTTTTCGAGGTCGATCCGGCGGCAGTGGACGTCAACGTGCACCCGACCAAGCACGAAGTGCGTTTCCGTGATGGACGCATGGTGCATGACTTCCTCTACGGCACGCTGCACCGTGCTTTGGGCGATGTGCGCCCGGAAGACCAACTTGCCGGCGCCGTCACCACTGCCATCGTCAGGCCAAGCGGCCTTGATGCCGGTGAATTCGGACCTCAGGGCGAAATGCGCCTGGCGGCCAATGCGCTGCTTGAGCAACCGCAGGCGCAACCGACGCTCAATGCCTCCTCTGGCGCCAGCGCTGGCGGCGCTTATCAGTATCAATACACGCCACGTCCGCAATCTGCGATGCCGCCGGCCGCCGAGGCTCAGGCCGCCTACCGGGAGTTTTTTGCGCCGCTGCCTGAAGCGAATGCCAACGCGCTACCCGCTGGACAGGAAGACATTCCACCGCTCGGTTACGCGCTGGCGCAGCTCAAGGGTATCTATATCTTGTCCGAGAACGCCCAAGGCCTGGTACTGGTGGACATGCATGCCGCTCACGAGCGGATCATGTACGAGCGCCTTAAGATCGCCATGGCCAGCGAAGGCCTCAGCGGCCAGCCGTTGCTGGTGCCGGAGTCGCTGGCGGTCAGTCAGCGCGAGGCCGACTGCGCCGAAGAGCACGCAGCGTGGTTCCAGCGTTTGGGTTTTGAATTGCAGCGCCTGGGCCCGGAGACGCTGGCGATTCGGCAGATTCCGGCCTTGCTGAAGCAGGCTGAAGCCAACCGTTTGGTCGGCGATGTGCTGTCGGACCTGATGGAATACGGCACAAGCGACCGGATTCAGGCGCACCTGAACGAACTGCTCGGCACCATGGCCTGCCACGGCGCGATCCGCGCCAACCGGCGCCTGGCCTTGCCCGAAATGAACGGCCTGCTGCGTGACATGGAAAACACTGAGCGCAGCGGTCAATGTAATCATGGCCGGCCGACCTGGACCCAATTGGGTCTGGACGATCTGGACAAACTGTTCTTGCGCGGTCGTTGATGAAGCAGCTTCCTCCAGCGATTTTCCTGATGGGCCCGACCGCTGCGGGCAAGACCGACCTGGCCATCGAACTGACCAAAGTGCTGCCGTGCGAGCTGATCAGCGTCGATTCCGCGCTGGTCTATCGAGGCATGGACATTGGCACGGCCAAACCCTCGAAAGAGCAGCTGGCTGAATTTCCGCATCGTTTGATCGACATTCTCGACCCGGCTGAAGCCTATTCGGCTGCGGATTTCCGTCGCGATGCCCTGCAAGCGATGGCAGAGATCACCTCCCGCGGGAAAATTCCGCTGCTGGTCGGCGGCACAATGCTCTATTACAAGGCTTTGGTCGAAGGTCTGGCCGATATGCCGGCCGCCGATCCCGAGGTGCGTGCGCAAATCGAAGAAGAGGCTGCACGCCTTGGCTGGCAAGCCCTGCACGATCAATTGGCGGTCATCGATCCGGTGTCTGCAGCGCGTATTCATCCGAACGATCCGCAACGCTTGAGTCGGGCGCTGGAAGTTTATCGGGTCAGCGGTCAGAGCATGACTGCCCTTCGCCAGCAACAATCTGTGCAAAGTACTGAAGCATCAGCTTCTGGCCAGCAACAATTGCCCTATACTGTCGCAAACTTGGCCATTGCCCCGGCAAATCGCCAGGTATTGCATGAGCGTATTAAACAAAGATTCACAAATATGCTGGAACAGGGGTTCATCGACGAGGTCGTAGCCCTGCGTAAAAGAAGTGACCTGCATTCAGGGTTGCCGTCTATACGTGCGGTAGGCTATCGCCAAGTCTGGGATTATCTGGATGGCAAGCTGACGTTGGCCGAAATGCAGGAGCGCGGTGTCATCGCCACGCGCCAATTGGCCAAGCGCCAGTTCACCTGGCTGCGCAGTTGGGAAGATTTACACTGGCTGGACAGTCTTGATTGCGACAATCTGCCACGCGCCTTGAAATACCTTGGGACCATCTCCATATTGAGCTGAGTCCTTGCAATTGCCGTCTATCCTTGGGGGTGTGGCGGCCAAAGCCATCTGAATTACCTATTTTTTATTATTGAATCCTTAAAGGAGTGCGGCACATGTCAAAAGGGCATTCGCTACAAGACCCTTACCTGAATACTTTACGTAAAGAGAAAGTTGGGGTTTCCATCTACCTGGTCAACGGTATCAAACTGCAAGGCACGATCGAGTCGTTCGACCAGTTCGTGATCCTGCTGAAAAACACCGTCAGCCAGATGGTCTACAAACACGCTATCTCGACAGTAGTGCCGGTTCGTCCAATTCGTCTGCCTAGCGCAGCCGAAAACGAACAAGGCGACGCTGATCCAGCTCCGGGTAACGCCTGATAGGAGTCTCCTTTGTTCTTTGAGCGCCACGGTGGTGGTGAGCGAGTCATCCTCGTTCACTTGGATGGACAGGACCCTGAGGCGCGCGAAGATCCGCAGGAGTTTCAGGAACTGGCTAATTCGGCGGGCGCCGAGACCGTTGCGTTTTTTAACGTGCCGCGTCATCGGCCAACCGCCAAATTCCTGATTGGCAGCGGCAAGGTCGAGGAGCTACGCGACCTGGTCCATGCCGAGAAGGCCGATCTGGTGATTTTCAATCACATTCTCACGCCCAGTCAGGAACGTAACCTCGAACGTGTTTTCGAGTGTCGCGTGATCGACCGCACCGGTTTGATTCTCGATATTTTCGCCCAACGCGCCCGTACCCATGAGGGCAAGCTTCAGGTCGAACTGGCCCAGCTTGACCACATGAGCACCCGGCTGGTTCGTGGCTGGACTCACCTTGAGCGTCAAGGTGGTGGTATCGGCATGCGTGGTCCGGGTGAAACCCAACTGGAAACCGACCGCCGTCTGCTGCGGGTTCGCCTGCGACAGATCAAGGGCCGCCTGGAAAAAGTACGCAGCCAGCGCGAGCAATCGCGACGCGGCCGATCGCGTGCGGATATTCCTACCGTCTCATTGGTGGGGTATACCAACGCCGGTAAATCGACGCTCTTCAATAACGTGACGAAATCCGACGTGTACGCGGCTGATCAGTTGTTTGCCACGCTGGACCCGACCTTGCGCCGTCTGGAACTGGACGACCTGGGGCCGATCGTTCTGGCCGACACTGTGGGTTTCATACGTCACTTGCCCCACAAGCTGGTCGAAGCATTTCGGTCTACGCTCGAAGAGTCCAGCAACTCTGATTTGCTGTTGCATGTGATCGATGCGGCCGAGCCGGATCGCATGTTGCAGATCGAGCAGGTGATGGTGGTGCTGGGTGAGATCGGGGCGCAAGACTTGCCGATCCTTGAGGTATACAACAAACTCGATCTGCTTGAGGGTGTTGAGCCGCAGATCCAGCGCGATGCCGATGGCAAACCGCAGCGGGTCTGGTTGTCGGCGCGGGACGGTAGTGGTCTGGAGTTGCTTGAGCAAGCCATTGCCGAGTTGCTCGGCAGTGATTTGTTTGTGGGAACCTTGCGCTTGCCGCAGCGATTCGCTCGACTGCGTGCGCAGTTCTTTGAGCTCGGTGCGGTGCAGAAAGAAGAACACGACGAAGAAGGCATCTGTCTGCTGGCCGTTCGTTTGCCCCGGGTCGAGTTGAATCGACTGGTAAGCCGCGAAGGATTGCAGCCGATGGAGTTCATCGAGCAACACACTTTGCAATAAAAGCCTGAAAAAGCGGTTGTGCCGTGAAGGCAGGCATTCTGTAGCATTGGTCGGCGCGCCGTGGGTGCGTCTTTGCTTTATCAGATGGAGAGCGCTATGGCTTGGAATGAGCCGGGTGGCAACTCGAACAATCAGGATCCTTGGGGTGGCAAGCGCCGCAATAATGGCGACCGCAAGGGGCCACCAGATCTCGACGAGGCCTTCCGTAAGCTGCAGGAAAGCCTGAACGGGTTGTTCGGTGGTGGTAAGAAACGTGGTGATGACGGCGGTGGTTCGGGCAAGAGTGGAGGCGGCTTCGGCGGTCTGCTCGGCATCGGACTGGTCGTGCTGGCGGCTGTCTGGCTGTACAGCGCGGTCTACGTAGTCGACGAGCAGGAGCAAGCCGTCGTGCTGCGCTTCGGCAAATACTACGAAACCGTTGGCCCGGGTCTGAACATCTATTTCCCGCCGATCGATAAAAAGTACATGGAAAACGTTACGCGTGAGCGTGCCTATACCAAGCAGGGTCAAATGCTCACCGAAGACGAGAACATCGTCGAAGTGCCGCTGACCGTGCAGTACAAGATCAGCAACCTTCAGGACTTCGTGCTGAACGTCGATCAACCTGAAATCAGCTTGCAGCATGCAACCGACAGCGCCCTGCGCCATGTGGTGGGTTCGACCGCCATGGACCAGGTGCTGACCGAAGGTCGTGAGTTGATGGCCAGCGAAATCAAGGAGCGTCTGCAACGCTTCCTCGATACCTATCGCACCGGTATCACCGTGACTCAGGTGAACGTACAGAACGCGGCAGCCCCGCGTGAAGTGCAGGAAGCCTTCGATGACGTGATCCGCGCGCGTGAAGACGAACAGCGTTCGCGCAACCAGGCGGAAACCTACGCCAACGGCGTCGTGCCTGAGGCGCGTGGTCAGGCCCAGCGTATCCTTGAGGATGCCAACGGTTACCGCGACGAAACGGTCTCTCGCGCCAAGGGTGAGGCAGATCGCTTCACTAAACTGGTCGCCGAATACCGCAAGGCACCTGAAGTTACCCGTGAGCGTCTGTACCTGGACACCATGCAGGAAATCTTCAGCAATACCAGCAAGGTGCTTGTGACTGGTAACAAGAACGGCCAGAGCAACCTGCTGTATTTGCCGCTGGACAAGATGATTCAGAGCGGTTCGGGTAGCAATGCGCCGGTCGCCGGTTCGGCTGCTGCCAGTAAAAACTCGGATGTCACGCCGCATGTCACTGACCTGCCGCAGTCGCGTACAAGGGAGACCCGCTGATGAGCAATAAATCGCTGATCGCCCTGATCGTTGGCGTCGTTGTGGTATTGGTTGGCTGGAACTGCTTCTACATCGTGTCTCAGACCGAGCGCGCGGTTATGCTGCAATTCGGTCGTGTGGTAGAGGCCGATGTTCAGCCAGGTCTGCATGTGAAAGTGCCTTACGTTAACCAGGTGCGTAAATTCGACGCACGTCTGATGACGCTGGATGCACCGACGCAGCGCTTCCTGACCCTGGAAAAGAAAGCCGTGATGGTCGATGCTTACGCCAAGTGGCGTGTGAAAGATGCCGAGCGCTTCTACACCGCGACTTCCGGCCTCAAGCAGATCGCCGACGAGCGTTTGTCCCGTCGTCTGGAATCCGGCCTGCGTGACCAGTTCGGTAAACGCACCCTGCATGAAGTGGTATCCGGTGAGCGCGACGCGCTGATGGCTGATATCACTGCTTCGTTGAACACGATGGCCGAGAAAGAGCTGGGTATCGAGGTGGTCGATGTCCGGGTCAAGGGTATCGATCTGCCGAAAGAAGTTAACCGCAGCGTGTTCGAGCGTATGAGCACCGAGCGTGAGCGTGAAGCTCGCGAGCACCGCGCCAAGGGTAACGAGCTGGCTGAAGGCATCCGTGCCGACGCCGATCGTCAACGCCGCGTTCTGCTGGCTGAAGCCTATCGTGAATCCGAAGAGGTTCGTGGTGACGGTGATGCCCAGGCTGCTGCGATCTACTCCAAGGCCTACGGTCAGGATCAGGAGTTCTACGCTTTCTATCGTAGCCTGCGTGCCTACCGTGAAAGCTTCGCGAACAAATCCGACGTCATGGTCCTCGACCCAAGCAGCGACTTTTTCCGTTACCTGGAAAAGTCCAAGCCTTGATACGACGTTGACCTGAATCATTCCGCCCGGCGGCTAAAACCTCGGGCGGGGTGATCCTTTGGGAAAACGTGTGTATGATGCGGCAGCCGGGAAATTCCCGGCTTTTTTGCGTCTGCACGTTTGATTGCTGTTTTTGCTGCAGAACATCGGGCTGAATAGCTCGACAGTTTTTCGAGGAAAGTGATGGGCGAGGCCGGTATCAGGCCTTTCGCTGCGTCGTTCATGCGCGTGCGTTTTGAATGGCCCGATCATTTTCTGCTTCACTCAAGGCTCGCCCTAGTGCTGGCCGCCCGGATCAAAGGGGAAGGCGTAATGGCAACGGTAGACCGCTGGCTGCTGCCAGATGGCATCGAAGAAGTACTGCCACCGGAAGCTGCGCGCATTGAAGTGGCGCGTCGTCAGGTGTTGGATCTGTTCCAGAGCTGGGGTTACGAGTTTGTCGTGACCCCCCATATCGAGTACCTGGAATCCCTGCTGACCGGCGCGGGCCAGGATCTGGATCTGCGTACCTTCAAGGTCATCGACCCGCAATCGGGCCGGCAGATGGGGTTCCGTGCCGACATCACGCCGCAAGTGGCGCGCATCGACGCACACACCCTGCGTCGCGAAGGCCCGAGTCGTCTGTGCTACGCCGGTAGCGTGCTGCATGCCCAGCCGCGTGCACTGTCGTCTTCTCGCAGCCCGATCCAGTTGGGTGCCGAGTTGTACGGCGACGCCAGCCCGAGCAGCGACGTTGAAGTGATCAGCCTGATGCTGGCCATGCTGCACCTGGCCGATGTGCCGGATGTGCACATGGACCTTGGCCATGTCGGCATTTACCGTGGTCTGGCGCGCGCCGCCGGCCTGTCCGGTGAAGTTGAGCAGCAGTTGTTCGATGCGCTGCAACGCAAGGCGATCGACGAGGTCATTACGTTGACCGAAGGCTTGCCGGCCGATCTGTCCGGCATGCTGCGTGCGCTGGTCGACCTGTGTGGTGGCCGCGAGGTGCTGGTCGCCGCACGTGAGCGTTTGGCCAATGCGCCGGCGCCGGTGCTGGCGGCACTGGAAGATTTGCTGGCAATCGCCGAGCGTCTGTCGGCGCGATTCCCGCAGTTGCCGCTGTACTTTGATCTGGGCGAGCTGCGCGGCTACCACTACCACACTGGTGTGGTGTTCGCGGTGTTCGTGCCGGGCGTTGGCCAGTCCATCGCTCAAGGCGGTCGTTACGACGACATCGGCGCCGACTTCGGTCGCGCCCGTCCGGCGACCGGCTTCTCTACCGATTTGAAAACCCTGGTGACCCTGGGGCGTGCTGAAATCGAGCTACCGTCTGGCGGTATCTGGATGCCTGACAGTACGGATGCGGCACTCTGGCAGCAGGTTTGCCAGTTGCGCAGTGAGGGTCAGCGTGTTGTTCAGGCGTTGCCTGGACAACCTTTGGCCGCCGCCCGTGATGCGGACTGCGACCGGCAATTGATTCAGCAGAACGGGCTTTGGCAAGTATCGCCACTGGCTTCTTGAGTTTTCCTGCCGGCCATCGCCGGCACCAAGTTTGCGCGAATGAGGACAAGTGTTATGGGTAAGAATGTCGTAGTCCTGGGCACCCAGTGGGGTGATGAGGGCAAAGGCAAGATCGTTGATCTGCTGACCGAACATGCTGCCGCCGTAGTGCGCTACCAGGGTGGCCACAACGCTGGTCACACCTTGGTGATCGACGGCGAAAAAACCGTCTTGCACCTGATCCCGTCGGGCGTATTGCGCGAAGGCGTGCAGTGCCTGATCGGTAACGGCGTGGTGGTTGCACCTGACGCTCTGATGCGGGAAATCAACAAGCTGGAGGAGAAAGGCGTGCCGGTGCGCGAGCGCCTGCGTATCAGCCCGTCTTGCCCGCTGATCCTGTCCTACCACGTTGCGCTGGATCAGGCCCGTGAGAAGGCCCGTGGCGAGCTGAAGATCGGTACGACCGGTCGCGGCATCGGCCCGGCTTACGAAGACAAGGTTGCACGTCGCGGTCTGCGCATCGGTGACCTGTTCCACCGCGAGCGTTTCGCCGCCAAGCTGGGCGAGTTGCTGGATTACCACAACTTCGTACTGGTCAATTACTACAAAGAGCCGGCCATCGACTTCCAGAAGACTCTCGACGAGTGCATGGAATACGCTGAGCTGCTCAAGCCGATGATGCTCGACGTCACTGCCGAACTGCACGACCTGCGTCGCGCAGGCAAAGACATCATGTTCGAAGGCGCCCAAGGCTCGCTGCTGGACATCGACCACGGTACCTACCCGTACGTCACCAGCTCCAACACCACGGCCGGCGGCATCGCCACCGGTTCGGGCGTTGGTCCGATGTTCCTGGACTACATCCTCGGCATCACCAAGGCTTACACCACTCGTGTAGGTTCGGGGCCTTTCCCGACTGAACTGTTCGACGACGTTGGCGCATTCCTGGCCAAGCGTGGCCACGAGTTCGGTGCAACCACCGGTCGTGCCCGTCGTTGCGGCTGGTTCGACGCCGTCATCCTGCGTCGCGCTATCGATGTGAACAGCATCTCGGGCCTGTGCCTGACCAAGCTGGACGTACTGGACGGTCTGGAAACCATCAACATCTGCGTTGGCTACAAGAACGCTGATGGTGCAGTGATCGACGCACCAACTGACGCTGATAGCTACATTGGCCTTGAGCCGGTGTACGAGCAAATGCCGGGCTGGAGCGAATCGACCCTGGGTGCCAAGACCCTGGAAGAGCTGCCACAGGCTGCGCGTAACTACATCAAACGCATCGAAGAGCTGGTCGGCGCGCCGATCGACATTATTTCGACGGGCCCGGATCGCAACGAAACCATCGTTCTGCGCCATCCGTTTGCTTGATAAGTCGTTGATGTAAAAAACAAAGGCCCCTTAATTGGGGCCTTTGTCGTTTATGCCTGTTGGACGGCATGACCTTTGCTGTGATTCTGTCTACAAGAGTGCCATCAAATTAATGGCGTCAGACGTAGAGGTATTCACAGTGTCGGCCGTTCTCTCACTGTTACAAAGCCGTTTATTGCGGCCTGTATTCGTTACCCTTGGTATCGCCCTTTTGGTGCAGGTGTTGGTGGCCGTCGCCCTGACACGGAGCACGGTCACCGCGCTGGAAGCTGATCTGGCGGTGCGGCTCGGTGCTGACAGCCAGAAACTTTCCGGCGAACTGGAGCAGGCAGGGCGTGAAGTCACGTCGAGTCTTGATGCTTTGTCCGCCAACACTCGTCAGCGGCTGACCGCGGGTCTGTCGTCGCGTTTGAAGGAAGAGCAGGCGCAACTTCGCGCGACACTGGAAAAGGATCTGCAGGATTCGGCCAATGACATGGCCCAATTGCTGGCTTCCGTTGCACCTCGCGCCATGTGGGATAGCGATGTACCGACCTTGTCTGAATTCGCCCGGCGCGCCCAGCGCAACCCCAGCGTGCTGTTCGTTGTGTACGACGATGCGACCGGTCAGCACCTGACCCGTTATCTCAATCGCGAAAACCCGATCAACAAGGCCTTGCTGGAAAAGGGCCAGGGTGAGCGTGCACTGGATAAAGTGCTGGATGCGGCGAAGCACGATCCGTCGGTCTATTACCTGGAGGCGTCGATCAATCCCAATGGCGTGGAAATCGGCAAGGTGTTGATGGGGGTCTCCACGGCGTCCGTAGAGACCGATCTGGCGGCGCTGGATAAGCGCTTCTCGGCGTTGATCGCCAGCAGTGATCAGTTGGTTGGCGACAGCCTCAAAGGCGCGGCAGCCGACAGTGCGACCGCGATGCGCGCGCGCCTGCAATCGGCGCAATCGACTGCGGTAGAAATGAAAGCCAATACTGCCAGTACCGTGCAGGACGCCGCCGCGACTCTGCGCTGGCGGATCGGCATGGGCCTGGCGCTGGTCGGTGCGGGTGTGCTGCTGTTGTTGGCCGTGGTTTTGGGTCATCGTGTGGTCAATCGCCTGAAGATGCTCAACGTGGCGATGGATGATCTCGCAGCGGGTGAGGGCGATCTGACCAAGCGTGTGCAAATCAACAGCAAGGATGAGATCGGCGACATGGCCTCGGCGGTCAATCGCTTTGTGGATAAGTTGCAGCCGATCGTGCGCGAGGCGGGCGACGTGGCTCAGCGCACGGGTGTGGAAATCGGTGCGATGACCCTGCGCAATGCCGGCGCGGATGCTGCGGCCGGGATGCAGCGCGACGAAGTGGCGGAAAGTCTGCGCGCACTGTCGCAAATGGCTGATGAGGCGCAATCGGAAAGCCATGCCATGCAGGCGGCGTTGAAGCAGGTGGTCGACATTCGACAGGCCACCGATGAAAACACCCGCACGTCGGCCAAGGTCGGCAGCCTGATCGAGGCGCTCGCCGGACAGGTCGATACCGGGGCAAAAGTCATCGAGCGACTGGCGCAGCAGAGCGAGCAGATTGAAGTCGTGCTGACAGTGATTCACGGGATTGCCGAGCAAACCAATTTGCTGGCGCTGAACGCGGCTATCGAAGCGGCGCGGGCGGGCGAGACCGGGCGCGGTTTCGCCGTGGTGGCGGACGAGGTTCGTGCACTGGCGAGTAAAACCCAGAGTTCTACCGGCGACATTCAAGCGCACATTGTGGCTTTGCAGCAGGGCGCGCGTGAGGCGGTGGAGGCGATTGGTCAGGCTGGGCGTCAGGCCAGCGAAGGTTTGCTGGTGCTGCGTGACAGTGCGCGCTTACAGCAATCTGTGCAGGTGTCGGTCGAGCAGGTGCACGCGGCAATTGGTTTGGCCACGCAGGCGGCGGCGCATCAGGCGCAAGGTGCACAGGCAGTGCGTGGGCGGGTCGAGACGATTCATGCTCAAGCCGAGAAAGCGGCTCAAGCGGTGGTGGAGACCACGGCCAGTGGCAAGGTGCTGGATGGTTTGGCGGCCCAGCTCAAGGCGAGCCTGGGGCAGTTCAGGGCGTGATTCAGATCCGATTGCCAGTAGGCTGGCTCCCACAGGGGATGCATTCCACTGTGGGAGTGAGTCGGCTCGCGATGGCCGTTTCAGCGGCTCAGGTACATCCGGGTTGTCAGCAGATAAACCGGCAATCCAGAAACCACAATCAACAGCGCCGCATAAGGCGCTGCGGCCGCAAACTCGACATTCGCCGTATGCGCCCACACCTCGGTTGCCAACGTATTGAGACCGGTCGGACTCAGCAGCAACGTCGCGGTCAATTCCTTCATCGCATCCAGAAACACCAACGCAAACGCTGCGCCCAATGCCGGGAAGATGATCGGCAGTGTCACCCGGCAAAACGCCGTAAACGACGATGCGCCCAGTGTGCGTGCAGCCTCTTCCAGTTGCGGCGCTGCCTTGTTCAGTGCCGTGCGGATCGGAGCCTGAGCCAGCGGCAGGAACAACAGCGCATAAGCGATCAGCAACAGGCCGGACGTTTGATACAGCACAGGCACGTAGTGCAGGGCGAAATACACCAGCGTCAGCGCAATCACCAAACCCGGCAACGCATGCAGCAGATACGGCAAGCGTTCGGCCCAGATCGCCAGTTGGCCTTTATAGCGCACCACCAGCAGCCCGACCGGCACTGCCAGCAACAGGCACAGTGCCGCGCCACCTAGCGATAACGCCAGCGATGACAGCAGCGCCTCGGTAATGGCCGCAACCGGGAATGCAGCCGAAGAGCCTGCAGCCAGCCAGTACGCCAGCATGCCCAGTGGAATCGCGCTGCCAATGATTGCCAGGATCAGGCAATACAACTGGCCGACCGCCGCCCAAGGCCCCAGCTGAACCTGTTCAGCCTGACGCGCCGCACCTTGCCCGGTGCGCACATGCCGACCCTTGCCGCGTACTCGCAGTTCCAGCCACAGCAGCACCAGGCACAGCGCGAGCAGCACGGCGGACAGCATTGCTGCATTGGCGTTGCTGAATGCCAGTTCGAATTGTTGGTAGATCGCCGTGGTAAAGGTTTGCAGGCCAATGATCGACAGTGCGCCAAACTCCACCAGCATGTGTAAGGCGATCAGCAGCGAGCCCGCTAGCAGCGATGGCCAGAGCAGGGGCAGGGTGACCCGGAAAAAAACGCCCCAGCGATTCTGCCCCAAGGTGCGGGCTGACTCTTCGAGAGAAGGATCGAGATTGCGCAGGGTTGCCGCCACTGGGAGAAAGATCAGCGGGTATTTCGACAGGCTCATCACCAGAATCGCGCCGCCGAGGCCTTCGAACTGTGCGCTCAGCGAAACCCAGGTGAAGCTGCTGACAAACGCCGGAACCGCGAACGGCAGGCACAGGATCACACCCCACAAACGCCGCCCCGGCAGATTGCTGCGCTCCAGCAGCCAGGCCAGCGACAGACCGATCACGCCGCAGGTGATAGTCACGCCGACCATCAAGGCCAGCGTATTGCGCAGTAGACCGAAGACATAGGGGCGCCACAACAAATGCAGCGCCTCGGCCCAGCCGGCCTGCCAGGTCTTTATCCCAACGTAGGCCAGCGGCAACAGGCTCAAGACCACCAATAGCAATACCGGCAGTACCAGCCAGATCGATGGTCGCTTGCGCCGTGGCACGTACCCCCCGCGCGCGGCGGGGGCGGATAACGATGCGGTCATCAGTTCAAGCCAACTTCACGTTCCAGCTCCAGTGCTTGTTCAGCATTGCCCAAATCGGCCGGTGTGACGTTCGGCGCTTCCAGTTCGCTGAACGGCTTGAGGCCGCGATCCGATTCCATGCCTTTGTGCAGCGGGTATTCGGCGGTGGTTTGGGTGATCACGCGCTGGCCTTCTTCGCTGGCCATGTAGGCGAGCAATTGCTGCGCTTCTTTTGGGTGTTTGCTGGATTTCAGCACGGCAGCGCTGGAAACGGTAATCAAGCCGCCGACATCGCCGCCGGTGAAGTAGTGCAGTTTGGAATCCAGTTGGCCTTTCTCGCGTTGCAGGGCGAACCAGTAGTAGTTGTTCACCAGTACGGCGGCGACTTCACCGTTCTCGACGGCTTTGAGCGCGACCATGTTGTTGCTGTAGGTCTTGCCGAAAGCGCGCAGGCCGGTCAGCCATTCTTCGGCGGCATCGCGACCGTGCATTTTGATGATGGCCACGGCCTGTTCCTGGAAGGCGCCGCTGGTGGGCACAAAGCCGATCTTGCCTTGCCATTTCGGCTCGGAGAATTCCATTACCGACTTCGGCAGGTCTTTTTCGTCGATCAGTGTCGGGTTGAACGCCGCCACGCGAACGCGAGCGGTGACGCCGATCCAGGTGCCGTTGCCAGCGACGTATTTTTTCGGCAGTACGGCCAGTGTGGCGTCATCGGTCTTGGCCAGCAGGCCTTGTTCGCCGAGGTTATTCAGTGGAGGGGATTCTTCGGTGTAGATCACGTCGGCGGGGGAGCGGTCGCCTTCTTCGATGATCTGGCTGGCAAGCTGATTGCTGCTGCCTTTGCGGACATTGACGTGAATGCCGGTCTTGGCTTCAAAGGCTTTGGCGATCGCGTCGCCGACTTCCTTGTGTTGGCCGTTGTAGAGAGTCAGGGAAACCGCATCGGCAGCCTGGGCGAGGGGAGTGGCGAGTGCCAGGCCGAGGAGGGTGAAGGTAAAGCCTCGGCGCAGGGTATTTCGAAACGTCATTCGCAGGGTTCCTCACTGTCGCATTGCAAAAACTTGCAACAATGATAAACGATATTGTTTCTCAAATGCGCCTTGTGGCGTACGAGCAGGTTTGCTAAGGCGAGGGGAATGGATTTTCAAATGCCAGAAACGCAAAAACCCGCTTTCGCGGGTTTCTGTGAAATCCAAGGCCTTAACCTTGAATTTGAATTGGTGCCCAGAAGAAGACTCGAACTTCCACGACCGTAAGGTCACCAGCACCTGAAGCTGGCGTGTCTACCAATTCCACCATCTGGGCAATCATCGCTAGCGTTGCCGCTGTTGATGTGGCGCACTATACGGAGCGCGTTTTAATCTGTAAACCCCTGATTTAATTTTAATAAATCAGTTTTAAGAAAACCGTTCCTTAGAATGCAAAAAACCCGCTTTCGCGGGTTTTGTGTGAGCCTTGAAACTGATCTAGTCTCAAGCTCTAAATTGGTGCCCAGAAGAAGACTCGAACTTCCACGACCGTAAGGTCACCAGCACCTGAAGCTGGCGTGTCTACCAATTTCACCATCTGGGCAGTATCGGCAGCGCATGTGCGTCGTCGATGGCGCGCACTATACGGAGCGTCTTTTTAACTGTAAACCCCTGCCAGCAAAAAAAATGGTTTTTTTTACCGGCGGTGTTCAAAACGGCTTTCCAGCTTCGATACAGGGCTTCAGAAGGGCCTTATAGAGTCGGAAATTTCCCGTTTGATGGCGCCTATGCCAAACTAACCCGTATATAGACAAGGTGAAAACTATCTAATGGCCGATTGGCAGTCCCTCGATCCCGAGGCCGCTCGTGAAGCGGAAAAATATGAAAACCCTATTCCTAGCCGCGAACTGATCCTGGCGCATCTCGCCGATCGGGGTTCGCCTGCTGCCCGCGAGCAACTGGTCGAAGAGTTTGGTCTGACCACAGAAGACCAGGTCGAAGCCCTGCGCCGCCGTCTGCGCGCCATGGAGCGCGACGCTCAACTGATCTACACCCGTCGTGGTACTTACGCGCCGGTGGATAAGCTCGACCTGATCCTCGGTCGCATCAGCGGTCACCGTGACGGCTTTGGCTTCCTGGTGCCGGACGACGGTAGCGATGACCTGTTCATGAGCCCGGCGCAAATGCGCTTGGTGTTCGACGGTGATCGCGCGCTGGCCCGTGTTTCCGGCCTCGATCGTCGCGGTCGCCGCGAAGGTGTGATCGTTGAAGTGGTGACCCGTGCTCACGAAAGCATTGTCGGTCGCTACTTTGAAGAGGGCGGCATCGGCTTCGTCGTTGCGGATAACCCGAAGATCCAGCAAGAAGTGCTGGTGACCCCGGGTCGCAATGCCAACGCCCAGATCGGCCAGTTCGTTGAGGTGAAGATCACTCACTGGCCGACACCACGCTTTCAGCCGCAAGGCGATGTGGTTGAAGTGGTCGGCAACTACATGGCGCCGGGCATGGAAATCGATGTCGCCCTGCGTACCTACGATATTCCGCACGTCTGGCCTGAAGCGGTTCTCAAAGAAGCCGCCAAGCTCAAGCCGGAAGTGGAAGACAAAGACAAAGAGAAGCGCGTCGACCTGCGCCATCTGCCGTTCGTCACCATCGACGGCGAAGATGCCCGCGACTTCGACGATGCGGTCTATTGCGAAGCCAAGCCTGGCAAGCTGCGACTGTTCTCCGGTGGCTGGAAGTTGTACGTGGCGATTGCCGACGTTTCCAGTTACGTGAAAATCGGTTCGGCGCTGGACAACGAAGCCCAGGTGCGCGGCAACTCGGTGTACTTCCCTGAGCGCGTAGTGCCGATGCTGCCAGAGCAGTTGTCCAACGGCCTCTGCTCGCTGAACCCGCATGTCGATCGTCTGGCCATGGTTTGCGAGATGACCATCTCCAAGTCTGGCGAAATGACTGACTACTGCTTCTATGAGGCGGTGATTCATTCTCACGCTCGTCTGACCTACAACAAGGTCAGCGCGATGCTGGAAACGCCGAAGGTTGCCGAAGCGCGTAAATTGCGTGGCGAATACACCGACGTCGTGCCGCACCTCAAGCAGCTTTATTCGCTGTACAAAGTGTTGCTGGCCGCCCGTCATGTGCGTGGCGCGATCGATTTCGAGACTCAGGAAACCCGGATCATCTTCGGTTCCGAGCGCAAGATTGCCGAAATCCGCCCGACCACCCGTAATGATGCGCACAAGCTGATTGAGGAATGCATGCTGGCGGCCAACGTGGCCACTGCCGAATTCCTGAAGAAACACGAAATCCCGGCGCTGTATCGTGTCCACGATGGTCCGCCGCCGGAGCGTCTGGAAAAACTGCGCGCCTTCCTCGGTGAACTTGGCCTGTCCCTGCACAAAGGCAAGGACGGCCCGTCGCCGAAGGACTATCAGGCCTTGCTGGCGAGCATCAAGGACCGTCCGGATTTCCATCTGATCCAGACCGTGATGCTGCGCTCGCTGAGCCAAGCGGTGTACAGCGCTGACAATCAGGGCCACTTCGGCCTGAATTACGAAGCCTATACCCACTTCACTTCGCCGATCCGTCGTTACCCGGATCTGCTTACGCACCGCGCGATCCGCAGCGTGATCCATTCGAAACAGGACACCCCGCACGTTCGTCGTGCCGGCGCGATGACCATTCCGAAAGCGCGCATCTATCCGTACGACGAAGCGGCACTGGAGCAACTCGGCGAGCAATGCTCGATGAGCGAGCGCCGTGCCGACGAAGCGACCCGCGACGTAGTGAACTGGCTCAAGTGCGAGTTCATGAAAGACCGCGTGGGCGAATCGTTCCCGGGTGTGATCACCGCCGTGACCGGTTTTGGCCTGTTCGTCGAACTGACCGATATCTACGTCGAAGGCCTGGTGCATGTCACCGCGCTGCCGGGTGATTACTACCACTTCGATCCTGTGCATCACCGCCTGGCGGGCGAGCGCACCGGTCGTAGCTTCCGTCTCGGCGACACCGTTGAAGTGCGCGTGATGCGCGTCGATCTTGACGAGCGCAAGATCGACTTCGAGATGGCGGAAAAAACCATCAGCGCACCGATTGGTCGCAAAAAACGCGGTCACGAAACGGCTGCTCCAGCCGCCAAGGCTTCGGAAGAAAAGGCGCCGGCAAAAACCGCCAGTCGCCGTCCGGCCAAGGAAAAAGCTGTCGAAGCCTATCGCCCAAGCGATGCCGTGGCGAAAAATGCCGAGCTGCGTAAAAGCCGTGAAATGAAGAAAGCGCTGCTTTCCGACGCCAAAAACGGTGGTAAAGCGGCGTCCGGGGGAAAGACCGGGCGGTCGGCGCCTGAAAAGGCGACCGGCGGCAAGCCAGCCAAACCGAGCAAGCACCGTAAAGGCCCGCCGAAGGCGGGTTCTGCTCCAGCCAAAAGTGGCGGAGCACGTAAACCGAAGGCGAAGTCATGAGTCAGTTGGAAAAAATCTACGGCGTTCACGCGGTAGAAGCGTTGTTGCGTCACCACCCCAAGCGCGTCAAGCAGATCTGGCTGGCCGAAAGCCGTAACGATCCGCGTGTGCAGACCCTGATCGAACTGGCCAATGAAAATCGTGTCCAGGTCGGTCAGGCAGAGCGACGTGAAATGGACGCTTGGGTTGAAGGCGTGCATCAGGGCGTGGTCGCGGACGTGAGTCCTAGCCAGGTCTGGGGCGAGGCGATGCTCGACGAGTTGCTTGATCGCACCGAAGGCGCGCCGCTGTTGCTGGTGCTCGACGGCGTGACCGATCCGCATAACCTCGGTGCCTGTCTGCGTTCGGCGGATGCTGCTGGTGCGCTCGCCGTGATCGTGCCCAAAGACAAGTCGGCGACCCTGACGCCCGTCGTGCGTAAAGTGGCCTGCGGTGCGGCGGAAGTAATTCCGCTGGTGGCAGTGACCAACCTTGCGCGCACGCTGGAAAAGCTGCAGCAGCGCGGTTTGTGGGTTGTCGGTACGGCGGGCGAGGCCGAGGTCAGCATTTATGACCAGGACCTGACCGGCCCGACCATCCTGATCATGGGCGCCGAAGGCAAAGGCATGCGTCGCCTGACTCGCGAACATTGCGACTATCTGGTGAATCTGCCGATGGCCGGTAGCGTCAGCAGTCTCAACGTGTCCGTGGCGACGGGGGTATGCCTGTTCGAAGCGCAGCGCCAGCGTGGCGTCAAAGCCAAGGCCTCCGCCAAGAAATAAAGTTGTATGCAATCAATTGTGGGAGCGGGCTTGCTCGCGAAGGCGCAGTGTCAGTCGACAACAATGTTGCCTGATGTATCGCATTCGCGAGCAAGCCCGCTCCCACATTGGTTTGTGGTGAAGGCAGGATTGGTGATTGTTCAAATAATCACCAATTGCCTTGCACCTCTTCAGTCCCTTCTCTACAATTGCGCCCCTTGCTGTCACGGCAGGCACGCATGTGCCCCGCACCGGCAAGTCCATAAGTGTCATTCACTCCTTGTCTGACCGTTTTTGAGCGGCAGGCTACAACCCGTAAGGAGCATTCATGCGTCATTACGAAATCATCTTTTTGGTCCACCCGGATCAAAGCGAGCAAGTCGGCGGCATGGTTGAGCGTTACACCAAGCTGATCGAAGAAGACGGCGGCAAAATCCACCGTCTGGAAGATTGGGGCCGTCGTCAACTGGCCTACGCAATCAACAATGTTCACAAGGCTCACTACGTGATGCTGAACGTTGAGTGCACTGGCAAGGCCCTGGCCGAGCTGGAAGACAACTTCCGCTACAACGATGCAGTGATCCGTAACCTGGTCATCCGTCGCGAAGAAGCCGTTACCGGCCAATCCGAGATGCTCAAGGCTGAAGAAAACCGCAGTGAGCGCCGTGAGCGTCGCGACCGTCCTGAGCACGAAGGCGCTGATAGCGCTGATAGTGATGACAGCGACAACAGCGATAACGCTGACGAGTAATCCACGGACCTTTTAAGGAGCCTATCAAATGGCACGTTTCTTCCGTCGTCGTAAATTCTGCCGCTTCACCGCTGAAGACGTGAAAGAGATCGATTACAAAGATCTCAACACTCTGAAAGCCTACGTATCCGAGACCGGCAAAATCGTTCCAAGCCGCATCACCGGTACCAAAGCTCGTTATCAGCGTCAGCTGGCTACCGCTATCAAGCGCGCCCGCTTCCTGGCCCTGCTGGCCTACACCGACAGCCACGGCCGCTGAGACCGGGCAGTCGACAAGTAGCAAAGGATTGAATGCATGCGTGCCTTAGCTGAGTTCATCATGCGAGGCCGTATGCAGGCCACTCTCGTGGTGGCCGGATGTGCAACATTGCCGTTGTTGTATTGGTTGGGTGCTGCCGCCGGGAGCCTTGTGCTTCTGCGGCGCGGATTGACGGACGCCCTCGGCGTTCTGTCCCTGGGGCTGCTGCCGGCATTGGTCTGGTGGTTGTATGCCGATGATCCACGCGCACTTTTAGTGCTGCTGGGGTCTTCGGGGCTTGCGTTGGTTTTGCGCGCAAGTGAGTCCTGGGTTCGCACGCTGCTGGTCAGCGTAGCCATTGGAGTGGTGTTTTCAGTGGTGCTCGGGGCGGCGTTTGCAGCCCAGATCGAGATGCTCGCGCAGGCCCTTATAAAGGTCATGCCAGCGCTTCTCGGTGAGACCTACAAGCAATTGTCGGTCGATGAGCAAGCGCGTTTCGCGTCCCTGATTGCACCGGTCCTGACCGGGCTGATTGCGGCTTTGTTGCAGATCGTCAGCGTGCTGAGCCTGATTGTCGGGCGTCATTGGCAGGCGTTGTTGTACAACCCGGGTGGTTTTGGTCGCGAGTTTCGCGCCATCCGAATCCCGCTGGGGCCGGCGATGTTACTGCTGGCGTTGATGCTTCTGGGCCCGAATCTCGGTGCACAGATGGCCATGTTGACGCCGTTGTGCAGTGTACCGCTGGTGTTCGCCGGACTTGCCCTGATTCACGGGCTGGTCGGGCAGAAGCGACTGGCCGGTTTCTGGCTGGTGGGGTTGTACGTCACGCTGTTGCTGTTCATGCAGCTGATCTATCCGTTGCTCGTGGTTCTGGCCATTGTCGACAGCCTGATTGATTTTCGCGGTCGTCACGTGTCGAAAGACACCGACAGCGCGAACGGTGAAGGTTAAAAGTTAAGAGGATTTCCACATGCAACTGATCCTTCTGGAAAAAATCGCCAACCTGGGCAACCTGGGCGACAAAGTAAACGTTAAGGCCGGTTACGGCCGTAACTACCTGCTGCCTTTCGGCAAAGCGACCGCTGCGACTGCTGCCAACCTGGCTGCGTTCGAAGAGCGTCGTGCCGAGCTGGAAAAAGCTGCCGCAGACCGTAAAGCATCGGCTGAAAGCCGTGCTGCCCAACTGGCCGAGCTGGAAGTGACCATCACTGCCACCGCTGGCGACGAAGGCAAGCTGTTCGGTTCGATTGGTACTCACGACATCGCTGACGCACTGACCGCCTCCGGCGTTGAAGTTGCGAAAAGCGAAGTTCGTCTGCCGAACGGCACCATCCGCAACGTAGGCGAATTCGACGTAGCCGTGCACCTGCACGCCGAAGTTGAAGCCACCGTACGCGTTGTCGTGGTCGCAGCTTAAGTAACACCTGATCGGCTGGCGGCTTGCCCGTCAGACGGTTAACATCGGGCACGATCCTGTTTACAGGTCGTGCCCTTTGTCTTTCTGGTACTCCCGTTTTCAACCCTGACTCCAAGTGGCCATGAACGAAATCTCCGCTCCTGAGCAATACGATCTGCAAACCGCCGCCCTGAAGGTGCCGCCGCATTCCATCGAAGCCGAACAGGCTGTACTCGGTGGTCTGATGCTGGACAACAACGCCTGGGAACGCGTGCTCGATCAAGTCTCCGATGGCGATTTCTATCGACATGACCACCGTTTGATTTTCCGTGCGATCGCCAAACTGGCCGATCAGAACATGCCGATCGATGTCGTGACCCTTGCCGAGCAATTGGACAAGGAAGGTCAGACGTCGCAAGTCGGTGGCCTCGGTTATCTCGGCGAACTGGCGAAAAACACACCGTCCGTCGCCAACATCAAAGCCTATGCGCAGATCGTTCGAGAGCGAGCGACCTTGCGCCAGTTAATCGGCATCAGCACTGAAATTGCCGACAGCGCCTTCAACCCGGAAGGCCGTACGGCCGCCGAGATTCTCGACGAAGCCGAACGCCAGATCTTCCAGATCGCCGAGGCCCGGCCTAAAACCGGTGGCCCGGTCGGCGTAAACGATTTGCTGACCAAAGCCATCGACCGCATCGATACGTTGTTCAACACCGACAACGCCATCACCGGCCTGTCCACTGGTTATACCGACCTCGACGAGAAAACCAGCGGTCTGCAACCGTCCGACCTGATCATCGTCGCCGGTCGTCCGTCGATGGGTAAAACCACCTTTGCGATGAACCTGGTGGAAAACGCCGTGTTGCGCAGTGAGAAGGCCGTGCTGGTGTATTCCCTCGAGATGCCAGGCGAATCGCTGATCATGCGTATGCTGTCCTCGCTCGGCCGTATCGACCAGACCAAGGTGCGTTCCGGCCAACTGGAAGACGATGATTGGCCACGCCTGACTTCAGCGGTGAACCTGCTCAACGATCGCAAGCTGTTCATCGATGACACCGCCGGTATCAGCCCGTCGGAAATGCGCGCGCGTACTCGACGTCTGGTGCGTGAGCACGGCGATGTCGGCCTGATCATGATCGACTACTTGCAACTGATGCAGATCCCCGGCTCCAGCGGTGACAACCGGACCAACGAGATTTCCGAAATCTCGCGATCCCTGAAAGCCCTCGCCAAGGAATTCAACTGCCCGGTAGTGGCTCTGTCGCAGCTCAACCGTTCCCTGGAACAACGCCCCAACAAGCGCCCGGTAAACTCCGACTTGCGCGAATCCGGAGCGATCGAGCAGGACGCCGACGTGATCATGTTTGTGTACCGGGACGAGGTGTATCACCCGGAAACCGAGCACAAGGGCATCGCCGAAATCATCATCGGCAAGCAGCGGAACGGCCCTATCGGCTTTATCCGCCTGGCGTTCATCGGTAAATACACGCGTTTCGAAAACCTCGCGCCGGGCAGTTACAACTTCGACGACGACGAGTGATGGCTGGCCGAAATCATTCGGCCAGCGCTCCTCTTTTTGCGTGTTATTCAGTTGTGCCGTCTGCCTCCTCGTCAGTGTTGGTGGCTGGATGCTCGCTCAGTTCCTGTCGGGACAACGACTCGATCAGTGCCTCTTCCTCGGTCGCCAGTGATTTTTGCAGCGCCCTGGATTGTGCGTCGTAATCGTTAAACCCAAGGGTGTTGGCTACGTGCGCGTCGTCGAGGGTGGCTTGTCGATCCTGGAACGTCTGGCGGTGCGCTTCGAATTGTGCCCGGTACTTATGAGTGATGAATTCCTGCCAGAACTCCCTCGACACCAACGCCTTGAATTCTTCAGGGGAGTTATCCATAGCGATGACTTTTTTGTAAGCGGCATTCAATTGCGCTTTTGACACATTGGCCAGCCGGGCAAATCCCATTTGTTCGGGTTGTCCCGGCAGTTGCAGCCGGTCTTTCAGGAAGTATCGATAGGCGAGTCTGATTTCGACTTCCTCTGACACGTGTGGCGCTGGAGCGGCCGCGCCCCTCTGAGGCCCCCTCGCTTCGATGATTCTTGCCTCACGCTGCGCAATGTCCGCCGATGCGATTTTGTCGACTTCATGCAAGCGGAACAACGCTTTGGAAAGCGCAGACAATTGCGGGCCCCGTGCTTCGTCTTGAGCCTGGGCACGCGCATCGTGCGCCATTGCCCGGGTTTCCAGATTAGCGAACGTGAAGGCTGCCCGATCACAGCAGGCCGCTTCGCCGGCCCGATCAAATACCTCCTTGCGCAGGCGTTCGGACGCCGGATTGTTTTCGGTAATGCTGTCGATCAGCTTCCAGACCCGGCGCTGAAGCTCATTGTGGCCGTCGGGAACCTCGAGCAAGCGTGCAAGCGTATTGAACAGACCATCCGAGCGTTGTTCATCACGCAGTGTTTGCCATTGGACTCTTCTGGCTGATACCTGATCTTCCGATAGCCCTATTGTCCAGCGCGTCATTGGATCATTTGCCGCAATCCGGATGACTGCCCGGACATGGCCGCGCGCCGTAGCGACCAGATCGCGCTGGCTAGTCATCGGTATCTGGGCTTCGATAAGACGGTTGTTGTATTGTTCCAGCCGCGTGCGGGTGGCCGCTGACAATGGATTGTTAGTGATGCTGGTCACGTTATTGACCCGCGCACTGTTGGCGAGTCGTTCAGCCGGCGGGGTTATGACCGCATCGGGGATTTCCTCGATCCGGTTGTTGTTCAGATTCACAATGCCCAGCAGTGGCTGATCGGCGAGCCCGGCAGGGAAGGTGTTGATGCCTGTGTTTGCCAGATCAATCTCGCGCATGTCGGTTATCAGGGTGAAGTCCGGGGTGATACCGAGTTGCGGATTTTCGTGTAGCCACAAGGCTCGCAATGTTGTGCGCTGCGACAGAACGCGGGCAGTGTCGGCGGTCAGGATAATCCGGTTGTTCTGCAGAAACAGGCGAGTCAGCCCATTCATTTCTCCAACTGCTGGAGGCAATTCACGCAATTGGTTGTGCGAAAGATCCAGCCAGCGTACATGGCGAAAATGGGTCAGAAAACCTTCTGGCGAGGTGCTCAGATTCATGTTGCTCAGTTTGAGCGAGCCGACGTGACTGAAGTCCGCGTCGATGTCTGGCAGGCTCGGCAGGCGCAGGCCGCCGAGATTCAGTTCCAGGCCGATGGGTGTACCGTCATTGGCATGTTTTTGCGGTGTTTCCCCCCTCCAGCAACTCAGAATCCGCTCACTTGCCACGACACGGTCAGGACGGGTTCGCGCGTTGACCGCTAACTGATTCGCCCGAATGTAGCCCCCGCGGTTGCCGCCTCCAGAAAAAACCCAATCGTCGAGCTGACTTTTCAGTACGCGGTGTTCCCGTTCAAGACTTTGGAGTTTCGTTGCTGCCGCGGTTTCACTCTCAAAGCTCCAGAGGTATTCCCTGCACTTCTTGATGTCCTTGCCTGGAAATAATCGCCGATACCGCTGCGCCGGGGAGTTGTCGGTATCAAATATCACTCCATGGTAAGAGGTCAGCAGATCGGGGTGTTCCTCGTTCACTCGACGCCAGTAGTCGTCGAATTTTCTCCAGTAATCGGCAGGGAAATGGTTGCCACCGAGTGACGCGGCTCTATTGATCCGGGCGATCGTCAGCAACTGTTCAGGCGCAGGATTGATAAATGCCTGCGGTACTTCATTCAAGCGATTATTGTGCAGATCAAAAATGAGCAGCCCGGTCTTGTCCTGCAATCCAGTCGGCCATTGATTGATTCCCGTGTTATTCAGCATCAGGTATTTCAGCTTGGACATCTTGCTGAAGTCAGGGGTTAGCGTGAGCGTTGGGTTGTCAGAAAGATTGATGATCTCCAGATGACTCATGGCGCTGAGCGTTGCAGCGCTTTGCTCGTCCAGTGCAAGGTAGTTGTTGCTCAGGTTCAGATTGTTCAATTTGTCCATCGCGCCAATTTGCCCGGGTAACGTTTCAATCCTGGATCGGGTAATGGACAAACGCTCCAGATTGGGAAAACCGGACAGAAATGTATCGGCATCGCCCGACCAGATAACAGCGCTGAGACTGAGTTGCTTTACATGACTGAAGTCCACGCTCAGGGCCGGGAGTGGCGCGTTGATGGAAGGCAGCTTGAGTATTTCGTCCGAGTCCTGAAGCCAGCAGTTCTTGAGGGTTTGGGCGACACGTTGCGCCTGTATTTTGGCCGGCGTGTCGACGGCGGACGGCTCGGGTTGACTGTCGGCGACATAGGCATCGAGCTGGCTTTCCAGTACATCCAGTTCCTGAAGGCGTCGACCCAGTTTGGCTTCTGTCTCAGGGTCCAATCCGATAAAAAACTCTCTGGCCTCTTGTGCCGACTTGTCCGGGTACAGCCGCTGTACGTTGGCGACCTCCGGGATATCACCGTCAAGCCTGAACGCACCGGGCAGGCTGTTGGTGCCCAGCCCTGGATGATCGGCTGTGACACGTTGCCAATACAATTCAAGCGTTTTCCAGTAGCCGGCAGGGAATGGGTTGCCCTCAAACAGCGTGACGCTGTTGATCCGGGCGATCGCTTCGAACTGATCAGGGGAGGGGGAAAGGATGGCCGATGGGACTTCTGTCAGCCGGTTCCTGCGCAGGTCGACGTGTTCGAGTCCGGTCTGGTGCTGCAAGCCGATAGGCCACTGATCCAATTGTGTATTGCTCAGGTTCAGGGTCTTGAGTTCGCTCATGCCGGTGAAGTCAGGTGGCTTGCCCAACGGGTTGTCCGACAGATCAAGGTTCTTGAGTTGGCCGAGTGCGCTCAGTTTTGCCGCGGTTTGTGCATTGAGCACAATACGGTTCGAACTCAGATCCAGTGTGCTCAGGTGGGGCATATGAGTAACGGCGGCGGGCAGTGTATCGAGCGAAGAGTGGGTCACTGTCAGACGCTCCAGGCCGGAGAATCCACTGAGGAATGTATCGGCGGTGTCTGACCAGGTGACGGCGTCCAGATCCAGGCGCCGGATATGGCTGAAATCCGCTGTTAATGCCGGTAGCGTTCCATCGCCCGGCTCAAGTCGAAATGTATCCCCTGTCTGCTGGCGCCAGCAGCGCTTGATGTCATTGGCGACCTGTTGCGCCCAGCCTTTTGCTGTTGCCTGGGGCGAAGCGGTGGACGTGTTTCTGATCCAGATCTTCAGTTCGGCCTTGAGTGTCTTGTAGTCGGTTTCGCGACGGGTCAAGACGTCGCGGACATCACTGCCCAGTGAGCGGATAAAGTCTCTGATCTGATCCTCGGTGTGATCCGGGAACAGTTTTCGGGCACGGGACTCTGGGCTGCGCAGTCGAGTGAGCATCAGCGAGAGTCTTTCCGGCAGGCTCAGGGATGCTGTGGGGTTGGCGTCACTGCGCACCATCCCGCCGGCACCGGCTACCGTAATCCCGACCCAGCCTTGTATGGCATCGAAAACGATGGGCTCCGACCTTCCCGGGCGTGTCGCGACATACAGATTGCCGTTGTCGCTGGACACAGGATCTTCGCCTCGCACGATACGCATTACGGTGGCCAGCGGGGTTGATGCGTCTGGATCGTGCAGTACCTGGTACGTGTGATTCTCGATCACCACGTAGAGTTTGCCGTCGAACTGATGCAGGCCATTGCTATCGGGTGTTGCGTCACTCAAGTCCAGCCCGGTGCGGAAAGCCTCCAGGCGTGTGGAAGATAACGCAAAGGTAATGGGCTCGAAGTCTTCCAGCGGGTGCCACAGGCCGCTGGCGGTGTCACGCAGCATCACCGGACCTGTTGGTTTCGACTCTTTCGCCAGGGCGGCCCGGTACAGTCCCGTGTCCGGATCTTGCTTGACCGGCACGATGGCGCCCCCTGGCTCGTCGACGTATCGGCGCCCCCTGTATGTCCTGAAACCCTCGGCATCGGCGGCCGCCAACGTGGGCGGCGCGCTGATCCGGTAATGCTCCAGCGACTCCACAGCGGGTGTGGGGGTGGCACCGAGCGTCATTGTTTCAGTTGTTTCGTGAACCGTGATCTGTGGTGCCGGCCTGATTGCATCGAGATCGACACCGCCGGTGTTTCTGCCCGATACCGTCGGATTGTCACCCAGGTGCAGGGGGGGCGCGCCAGTGTTGATGCGCGGCGTATTTTCTTGCGGCGATGGGCCTGGGCGATGGTGTATATCGACAGTGGCGTTGCCTCTGACGGGTGGTTTTGGTGACATTCTTTCTTCCTTGATGGGGTGTTTATCCGCGCCCGCGAGGGCGTGCTGATAAGCGTTCGGCGTCATTGCCTGTTTGTACTGGGGCTACATCAAAGCCTGCTGTTCGGGCTTTGCGCATTTACTCGGAGGCTGCGGCGTGACTGTCTGCCAGGGCGAATATTTTGCTCGCTGTTCTGCCATCGAACCTTTGCCGCCAGATGCCGACGTGCGGCAAACCGGCCCGTTCATCTCGGCGCTGAGACTCGATACCTCGTCTGCTTTGTTCAAGCGTCTTGAGATGAGCGCCATCGACCTTGAAGCTCAGAGGCAGGCTCTTCTCGGCGTCGTAGTGAAAATGCGCGTGCCACAACGGCGTGTTATCGGCGCTGTCGCTGATCGAATAAACATCCAGAAACGACCTTTTCTGGCCTTTTCCCGATTGTTTGCGATCAACGATCTTGCTTGCCTTGAGCTCGTTACGATCCAGCAGATAGTTCAGGCGCATGATGTCCAGCACGTCTTTGTTCTTGTACATCCGCACCAGCGTTTTCTGGCCTAGTTCTGTCAACGAAACGGCGGCGGCCCGCAACTGTCCGGCCAGGTTGATGATCACTCGATCTTCAACATCTGTATCGTGGTTTTCCAGTTGCCTTGCCTGTTGATTGAGCAGATCGGTTTCCTTGCCCAGATCTTCGACGATCTTTGTCGGGTTAGTGTTTTGGGCTTCTTGTGTTCTCGCGTTGGTCGCGTGATCTTCGACCCTGGCCAGTAACCGGTTCGCCTCGCCAATGAGTTGTGGCCGTGGCGTTCGGATAAGCGGAGGAAGCACGGGCAGCCATTCGTCTTCTATTTTTTTGTAGCGCCTGGGAGGCGAATCAGGTCGCAGCAGGTCGGGAACCTTGATGGTGATGGTGCCGTCCAGTGCGGTTTCCGTTTCCCCGACCAACACTCTGTAAGTGCCGTGCTGACGGGTGCGGAATATTTTCCTGGCGCGCGCGGGAGGGGCTGACGCCTCGTTGATAGGTTGCGGCGGGATAAAGTCGAAATCAATGTCTTGGTCGAGGCTCGGCAGATCGTGAGCTCGCTCGGACGCGTCAAGAATTTCGGTCAACTTGTTTTCGATTTTTTTCTCGATGGGATCGATCAGGGTAACGATCTCCCTGATGTATTCGGCGTTGGGATGCTCCGCGGCCAGCAGTGTTTCAAAGCGGGTTTTATCTCCCTTGATTTGATCAAGGGCCAACAGCAGTGCCATTGGATGCTCTCGTTGCGGAGCGTTTTGCAAATCTCCGGTGATCAGATCGATGGCCGAGAGCGAGGGCATGGTCGTGTTTGGCGCATGGTCGGGAGTGTCCGCAAACAGGTGAACGTAAAGGGTCAGTTTGTTGAAGTTGATGCGCTCGGTATCGTGCACCTGGAGGCGTAGTTCGGCGAGTCGAGGGGCTGCTCCGGGTGAGGCTTTTCTGATCTGCTCCATCACCGCCTGGCGCTCTTCGAGAAACTTCAGTTTCTTGTTCAGATGTTTGATGGTTTTCTTGCAGTTTCCGGCACTCAAATCTGTCACCGAAGGCCGGACCCTGAGATCCATGACGGCCATCAGTCTGTTGAGATATTCCACGCGTTCTATCCGGAAGGTATGCAGCTCTTCCTTGAACACCCCGCTTGCTTTGACGAGGGGGAGCCAATCCTTGTTATCAACGAGCGACTGAATAAAGTCCGTCTGTTTTTTGATGTGCTTGAGCAGGTGTACCTCAAGCGCGATCAGGCCCGCCGTTTTGGCCGCGCCATCCGGCAAGTCGCGGACCTGGCCCCAAAGTGTGTCGTAATGTTCAGATGATTCGGTCAGAGCCCGGTGAGCATCCGCGAAAGGTTGGTAACGTTGCATCAGAAGCGCCAGGTTGGCTTGCAGGCCCTCATTGCGGCGCATGCCGCCCCTCAAACCCGTGAGGATGGAAACCCAGGTGTTCTCCTCGCTCCGAATGATCGCCCGGGTTTCGCCACTGCGACTGGCGCGGTAGATGTTCGCGCTATCGGAGGCAACGGGATCCTTGGGGTTAACAATGCGCCACACCTTTTGAGTCGGCGTGGACGCGTCAAGGTCCTGCATGACCTGATACGCGTGGCTGTCGATGACCACATAGAGCTTGCCGTCGTGGCGAAACAGGCCGTCACTGCCAGGCTCGACACCGCTGAAATCCAGATCCGAGCGAAAAGCGTTCAGCCTTGCCTGCGTCAGTGGGAGCCTGCTTGAGTCAACGTCATTGAGCGGATGCCAGAGGTCGCTGTCGGTGTCGCGCAGCAATACCGGACCGGAGGGAAGCAATTCGCTCGAAAGTCGCGCCCGATACAGTCCGGTGTCCGGATCCACTGCGACAAGAACGGTACCGCCATCGGGCACGTCGACATACCGGCGTTTGTTGTAAACCCTGAAACCTTCGCTGTTGGCAGCCGGTAACCCTTTCACGGCTTTGAGCCAGTAGTTCTTCAGCGGCTGATGGATGACGGAAGGCGCTGCAATGGGAGACGGCGTCAGATGAATCATGACGGCAGGGGCCGGTAGTATTGCGTCAAGGTCTGTATCGCCCGGCAGTCTGGCCGGCGGCTTCGCAGGGTCGACAGCGATCCATGGATCGAAGACTTTGCGGCCCGCAGCGTCAGGATGCGGTGCGTCGATGTCCGTTCGTCGATTCGGTCTGATATGGACATCCACATTCAAGTGGGGGCCATTACGAGGTGGTTTTCCTGCCATGTTTTTCATCCTTGAAAAATGCCCTCCGGCTTTCGCGCAAGGGCTTGTTTTATTTGGCATCGTGCCGGTTTGCATGATTGCGCAGGTGGCGGTGGAGCTGTCGGCAGCACCCATCCATGGGCGCCTGACTGGCGTTTGGCATCATTGCCAGTGTCTGGCGGGTCGAAAGCCGCCGTAGCCTTTTCTGCTTGAAGCACAGAAGAGGGGGCTGAGATTAACAACCGACCATTGCCGTCGGAATTGGTCAAATTTTGTGCTATATTCCGCGCCCGCGATTTTTCATCTCAACACCGGTCGTCGACATGCAAGCAGCCAAGCCGTTATTTGACTATCCAAAATATTGGGCCGAATGTTTCGGGCCAGCGCCATTCCTGCCAATGAGCAGGGAGGAGATGGATCAGCTTGGCTGGGATTCGTGCGACATCATCATTGTTACGGGAGATGCCTACGTCGATCACCCGTCGTTTGGCATGGCAATCATTGGCCGGCTGCTGGAGTCTCAGGGCTTTCGCGTCGGGATCATTGCGCAGCCGAACTGGCAGTCCAAAGACGACTTCATGAAGCTCGGCGAGCCGAACCTGTTCTTCGGGGTCGCGGCCGGCAACATGGATTCGATGATCAACCGCTACACCGCGGACAAAAAGATCCGTTCCGACGACGCCTACACCCCGGGCGGCATGGCTGGCAAACGTCCGGATCGCGCCAGCCTGGTTTACAGCCAGCGCTGCAAAGAGGCGTACAAACATGTGCCGATCGTGCTCGGCGGCATTGAAGCCTCCCTGCGCCGTATCGCTCACTACGATTACTGGCAGGATCGCGTGCGCAACTCGATCCTGATCGACGCCAGCGCCGACATCCTGCTGTACGGCAACGCCGAGCGAGCCATCGTTGAAGTCGCGCAGCGCCTGTCCTACGGTCACAAGATCGAAGACATCACCGACGTGCGCGGCACCGCGTTCATTCGTCGCGATACGCCGAAAGACTGGTACGAAGTCGATTCCACACGCATCGACCGTCCGGGCAAGGTCGACAAGATCATCAACCCGTACGTGAATACCCAGGACACCCAGGCCTGCGCCATCGAGCAGGAAAAGGGCCCGGTCGAAGATCCGCAGGAAGCCAAGGTCGTGCAGATCCTGGCCAGCCCGCGCATGACCCGCGACAAGACCGTGATCCGCCTGCCGTCGGTTGAAAAGGTTCGTGGTGATGCCGTGCTTTATGCCCACGCCAACCGCGTGCTGCACCTGGAAACCAACCCGGGTAACGCCCGTGCGCTGGTGCAGAAACATGGCGAAGTCGACGTCTGGTTCAACCCGCCGCCGATTCCGATGACCACTGAGGAAATGGACTACGTGTTCGGCATGCCTTACGCGCGCGTTCCGCACCCGGCGTACGGCAAGGAGAAAATCCCGGCCTACGACATGATCCGTTTCTCGGTGAACATCATGCGTGGCTGCTTCGGTGGCTGCACCTTCTGCTCGATCACCGAGCACGAAGGCCGGATCATCCAGAACCGTTCCGAAGAGTCGATCATTCGCGAAATCGAAGAGATCCGCGACAAGGTGCCAGGTTTCACCGGTGTCATTTCCGACCTCGGCGGCCCGACCGCGAACATGTACCGCATCGCCTGCAAAACGCCGGAAATCGAATCCGCGTGCCGCAAGCCGTCCTGTGTGTTCCCGGGCATCTGCCCGAACCTGAACACCGACCACTCGTCGCTGATTCAGCTGTACCGCAGTGCCCGTGCGTTGCCGGGTGTGAAGAAGATTCTGATTGCTTCCGGCCTGCGTTATGACCTCGCGGTCGAGTCGCCGGAGTACGTCAAAGAGCTGGTGACCCACCACGTCGGTGGTTACCTGAAGATCGCCCCGGAACACACCGAGGAAGGTCCGCTCAACCAGATGATGAAACCGGGCATCGGCAGCTATGACAAGTTCAAGCGCATGTTCGAGAAGTACACCAAGGAAGCCGGGAAAGAGCAGTACCTGATTCCGTACTTCATCGCTGCGCACCCGGGCACCACCGACGAAGACATGATGAACCTGGCCCTGTGGCTCAAGGGCAACGGCTTCCGCGCTGACCAGGTGCAGGCGTTCTACCCGTCACCGATGGCCACCGCCACCGCGATGTACCACTCGGGCAAGAACCCGCTGCGCAAGGTCACTTACAAGAGCGACGGCGTGACCATCGTCAAGAGCGAAGAGCAGCGTCGTCTGCACAAGGCGTTCTTGCGTTACCACGACCCGAAAGGCTGGCCGATGCTGCGTGAAGCGCTGACCCGCATGGGCCGTGGCGATCTGATCGGACCGGGCAAGGATCAACTGATCCCGCTGCATCAGCCGTCCACCGACAGCTACCAGAGCGCCCGTCGCAAGAACTCGACGCCGGCTGGCAGCCATAAAGTGGCGAAAGAGGGCAAAGAGAAAACCACCAAGATTCTCACCCAGCACACCGGTCTGCCACCGCGTGCCAGTGATGGTGGTAATCCGTGGGACAAGCGTGAACAGGCCAAGGCGGCGGCGTTCGCCCGCAACCAGCAGGCCGCCAAGGAGCGCAAGGACGCGGCCAAGGGCAAAGGGCCGAAACCGGCGCGCAAACCGGTGGTGCCACGCTAAGTCGCTTTTTAGCTCAACAGAACGCCAACCTTCGGGTTGGCGTTTTGCATTGTGCGCCAGGCATGGCGCGTTGCGCGTAAGCGCAACCAGCTTGGCTGTGGTGGCCTCGCTGGTGACTTGGAGGTGAAAGTCCTCTACACACCCGGCAAGGGGAAGTGTTAGCCAGAGGCAAGGGT
>NZ_CAXAON010000033.1:0-59085 GCF_963970495.1 Pseudomonas sp. EA_65y_Pfl2_P78
ACAACGGGCAGCCTTGCCGGCCCCTTGCCACTCCCAGAAGAAGCTCGCGCCACCGGTCAGTTGGCGCTGCAGGATGACGTGCAGATCGTCGTAGTCGTAACGCTCGCTGTCACCGGCCGCGTTAGTCACTTCGATCAGGTGCTGATAGGCGTCGTAGCGGTAGCTGACGAGGGTGTGTTCAGTCTTCCACTCAGCCTGTTGAAACGACTGGTAATCGATGCCGATCAGGTGCTGACGGTCGTAGCGCAATAACAGAGAACGACCCGCCCCGTTGTCCAGTCGCTGAACCCTGTCAGACCGATCCCTATGCACCGTCAGACGGTTGTCATACGCATCACTGATCGCTGTCAGCCGGCCAGCGCGAAAGTGATAAAACCGCGCCGCGTCTCCCGCCAGCGCGAGGACTAATTCCTCCGGTTCATCCCCCAGAAAAATCGCCGCCCGCGACAGACTGTTGTGAATCGCCGGCCGCTCGACACTCGGCAACGGAAACCGTGTACGGCGGTTTTCGTGGTCAATCCAGACCACCTCGTCAGCGTCGAACGCCAGCCGATGCGCCAGCGAATGGCTCCAGCCAAACCCCAGACCGATATCGATTTCGGCGGCACTGGTGCGGTACAACCGGGTGAACTCGAACGCCAGCAAGCCATCGAGGGTGCCATCGGTGAGGGTCAGCAGTTCTTCGCCGGTGACCATCGATACGGGGCAACCGTTGGTGCAGGTCGACGGCACGCAATCGGCGCTGTCACCGTTGGGGTTTTTTGCCTGATCCGGGGCGTCGTCGTGATGTTCGTCTTTCTTCAACAAGGCGTTGCGCCTGGCATTCCAGCGCAGTTGCATCCGGCCTTTTTTCACCCCGGCGGCGATACCGCGCGCGGCGACGGTTTTGTATTGATCAACGTACTTGATGAAGCCGTTGACGATGCCAAACAACGCCTTCACCAATCGCTTCACTGTCGACAGCAACTGAACCGCGCGATCCGCCAGACGCAGCGTCAGATACGCGATCCCTGCGCCACCGCTGGCGAAAGTCAACACAACGCTGATCAGCACATCGATCAGCAACTGCACGATCATCATCGACGCCGCTTCCGCGGTTTTGCCGGCGAGTTCACTGGGCGGCAGCATTTC
Source organism: Pseudomonas sp. EA_65y_Pfl2_P78 (assembly GCF_963970495.1). Lineage (NCBI taxonomy): Bacteria > Pseudomonadati > Pseudomonadota > Gammaproteobacteria > Pseudomonadales > Pseudomonadaceae > Pseudomonas > Pseudomonas sp. EA_65y_Pfl2_P78. The sequence continues at coordinate 1,132 of NZ_CAXAON010000033.1, forward strand.
CAGCCAAAGACTCGCGGTGCGCAGCAGCAAGCACAGCGCCGCCTCGTCACTGACCAGCAATTGAAGCTGTGCCATGACTTTGGGAGCCGTTGCAGCCAGATTGATCAGATCAGTCGCACCATTGCCTAACCGCCCCACAAAGGCGCCCGGATCCTGAAGGATCTCCGACAGCAATCCGATGCTGTCCCACACACCCTCGATCGCCGCCCAGCTCCCGGCCAACATGCCGTTGCCTGCCGCCGTCGCCACCGACTGCGACCACTGCGGCTTGAAACCCTGCCACTCGCTGCGCAGCCAGCCATCCAGCTCGCCAGTCAAACCGTCATAGGACTTGAACAGCGCCTCGACCTGCTCCGGGGTGACTTCGCTGTGTACATGCACGCGATAGAACTTGCCCGGCGTTCCCTTGAATTTGCCTTTACCTTCGGCATCCAGGGTGATGGGCGTCGTTTCACCACCGTCCATGGCCATCACATCGACCACAATGTTGCCCAGCGGGATGTCGTACACCGACTCGAACTTGCTCTCGATCAGCATCAGCCCGCCCTTCGGGCACTGGACGACGCCGGAGAAAAACTCGTTGTCGCTGCTGCTGACGGCAGTACTGCGGTCGCCGAAGCGGATGAACCGCTCCATACCCATCAGGGACGGCAGATCCATGGCATCGCTGACGGTGTCGGCCGCACGGCTGGCCCAGTGCTTGAGCTGCTCGCGATAAAGACTGAGGGTGTCGGGAAAGCGGTCGAGTGCTTGCTCGATACGGGTGATGGCTTCCATCAACGCACGCTTGAGTGCGAGATAAACTGAATGACCGGGTCGAACATGGGCGTTCCCTCGCGCAGAAATTAGGCGCGAGGACTTTGCGGGGGATCACTCAAGAAATAAGTCAGGCGAGTAGGCAATTGCTGTAGGAGAAGTCTGCAACAAAGCTTTTGATGCCAAGCCAATAAGCGAAAACGCAAACGGGGCGTGAGTTTTCCTCACGCCCCGTTTATAGATCAGACACAAATGGATTTACTGCGTTGAATCCCTAGCACCCAGCTCTTTCAATTTCAGCTCGGCCAATGGATGCCCGGCCTTGGCGGCCATACCCCACCAGCGTGCGGCTTCAGCAGGATCCGGGGCTTTGCTCGCGGTACCCGCGAAACTGATGACGCCGACTTGGTAGGCCGCTTTGCCATCGCCCGCCAAAGCCGCCAGACGCAGTAAGCGCACGCCCTCTTCACGCGCTCCCAGCCCTACGCCGCGAAAGGTCAGGATGTGTCCGTAGAAGCTTTGCGCACCGACATCGCCAAGGTTGGCCATGCGCGCAAACTGGCCTTCAAGCCAGCGCCAGCCACGCGGCTGGCGAACAAACCACGACCAGTGAAACAGCCTACGCGCCAACCAGTAACTTGCCTGCGCCTTGAGTCGTAAAAACACTCAAGCCTCCGCCGATTCCGGGTACTCGTATTCGAACACCCTGACCACTTCCGACGCATGCCAAGACGCTGCAGCGACGCCATCGGATGGCCCGGAAAAGCGCCCCAGACGCTCGACACATTCAAAAAACCCGGTACGCGGCAAACGACTGGCGCCTTGGCTGATGACGAGCGAACTGCGCAGCGGTTGTTCGGCCTTGGCATCCAGTGCCGCGAGATGTTCAAGTGCGGCGGTCAAGGTTTGCATCGCCGGCGTCGGCAATTGCAAACGTTCGAGCAAAGCCCGATAAGTCAGAAGATGGCGCTGTCGGCGCGCCTGATCAAGTTCCCCCAGCAATCCGTCCCAATGTTGACGACTGATGCGTACACTCACGATTCATCCCTCCACCCGGGCACCGTCAGTTCCCAAGCCAAGCTGCGGCGAATCGCGGCGTCGGGTTGACGCTCACCACTTTCAATCATGGCCAGGTAAGACGGGCTGATGCCTACCGTGCGGGCCAACGCCTCAATGGCGATGCCCTTCCCTTCGCGCAAACTGCGTAATTGATCCAGACCTGGAAGCATCGGGTCTGGCGATGCCGCGAGCGGTGCTTGAGCCTGCCGCGACGGTGCTTCGTTGATGCCTGCTGCTTTCAGTAGAGCCTGATACTGAGCCCATGGCAGAACCGCATATTCGGGTTCGCCATCGCGTGCAATTATCTGAATATCCATGACTACCCCGTAGGACAACAACACTTAGCGAGTCGGCACTTTTCCCTAGAAGTGTAATCCTAACAGCGGCTAAGGTCGCGGGGGGGATCTATCTGAACGTGGCCTTCTTGAATCAGGGCTTTTTCGGGCCCTGAAGTTGAAGTTGCTCGGGGGTATCGGGCAGACGCTCGACCACCGCGAGTTTTTCCGGTTGCTGGCGCTTGCGCCAGAAGCGGAAAGCCGTCAGTTCATCGTCGAGGGTTTTCATCAGCCAGGCGAGGACGGCGATGTCGTCGAGCATACCGAATACCGGGATGAAATCCGGTATCGCATCGACCGGACTGAGGAAATACATCAACCCCGCCACTACCGAAATCAACGCTTTCGGGCTGATCGCGCGGTACTCACCGCGCCAATAGGCCAGGCACAATGCCTGGAGCAAACGCAGATCGTCCTTGAGTTTGCCGAGCCGATCACCTTGCGCGGCGCCTTTGCTGGCGACGGCAAACAATAAGGTCGGCAGGCGACCGCGAGCCAGCAGGCGGCCGGCCAAGGGCAGGAATCGAGCGAAATTCCACGGAGCTTTCATCTATTCCTCCCGTTGAAATGTTATCCACACAAATTGTGGATAACCTTGTGAACAGAGCTGCATTTGCGCGCTGAGAGCCCCGTTTTATAAGGGCCGCGCTCAGATCGGGCGTTTTTTACTCACATAAAAAACCCCAATATTTCATTGACTTGGCAGCTCAGGGCGTCTAATGCGGGCAGCCTCAAAGCTATGACTGTCGTGACCGGCATCGGTTCGCTCTGTTTACCCTCGCCATCCTCCAGACGCAACAACGCCCCGCATAAGCGAGGCGTTGTTGTTGAAACCGATGCTGATTACTTTGCAGCAGCAGCGTCTTCTTTGGCTGGATCCTTGATGGCCAGCAGCTCCAGGTCGAACACCAGAACCGAGTTGGCCGGGATTGCCGGGCTTGGCGACTGTGCGCCATAAGCCAGATCGCTAGGGATGTACAGTTTGTACTTCTCGCCAACGTGCATCAGTTGCAGACCTTCAACCCAACCCGGAATCACGCCGCTCACCGGCAGATCAATCGGGCTACCGCGCTCGACGGAGCTGTCGAATACGGTGCCGTTGGTCAGCTTGCCGGTGTAGTGAACAGTCACGACGTCGGTAGGCTTAGGCTGTGGGCCGTCGGCTTTCTTGACGACTTCGTACTGCAGACCGGAAGCAGTGGTGGTCACGCCGGCCTTCTTGCCGTTTTCCTCGAGGAATTTCTTGCCGGCGGCTGCCGACTCTTCGCTCATCTTGGCCATACGTTCTTCAGCACGCTTTTGCAGCGCGGCGAAGGCTTCGACCAGTTCCTCATCTTTCAGCTTCTGTTCTTTCTTGCCGACGGCATCTTCGATGCCCTGGGCTACGGCTTTGGAGTCCAGATCATCCATACCTTCCTGAGCAAGGCTCTTGCCCATGTTCAGGCCGATACCGTAGGAAGCTTTTTGCGCCGGGGTTTTCAGCTCTACGCTGGTCTGCGAATCACAACCCGCGAGGACCAGGCTAACCAGGGCTACCGCCGCCGCCAACCGATGCTGTTTCATGCTATTTCCTTGTTCATGCGCCGAAAGGGCAATCGAGTAAAGCCGCGAGCTTATCAGGCCGCCACGACCAATGGCTACCGGCATGAGAGCAGGAATCTTGCGATAAGTTCAGGGACTAAAACGCATTTGGCCAAAGGCACGATGAAGCTTCTGTCATCTATTCCTGACAAGGACCGACTCCCCTCCCCCAACATCTGGCGTAATGGCCACTTGCCGCACAGGACCAAGCTCAGGCATAACAGCGCAACAACTCGACAAGGATGTTTATCTTGCGCCTCTTATTCCGTGTGCTGACCCTGATCGTCGTACTGCTGGGACTCGTCCTCGCGTTGGTTTTGTACTTCGTCGCCAATCCGAAATTGCCCTTCTATACCCCCGTCCAACAGGTGCACTACCTGAGTCAGTGGACTGAGCAAGAGCGGCAAATCTACTATTTCACACCCCAGGGCACCCAAGTCAAAGGGCTGCGCTATGAGTGGTTCCAGGCCTTGGAATTACCCTTCTCTGAGCAACGCTTCGCCTCCCCAGAGTACCTCGCTCGCTTCGGCTTTCTGATCGATCCGCAGCAAAAAGCCACGCCGACAAGCCCCGGCAATCTGCCAGTAGGCTTTGCCCGACACCAAAATCCCGGCAGCTCCGAGCACTACCTGGACATCACTTGCGCGGCTTGCCACACCGGTGAATTGCGCTTCAAGGGTCAGGCCGTGCGCATCGACGGTGGCGCGGCGCAGCATGTTTTGCCTTCCAGCGTTCCTACACTCCGTGGCGGCAGTTTCGGACAAGCACTAGTGGCAAGCCTGACCTCGACTTACTACAACCCCTGGAAATTCGAGCGTTTCGCACGACAGGTGTTGGGTAATGATTACGACACGCGCCATGAACAACTGCGCAAGGACTTCAAAACCTCACTCAATACCTTCCTGAGAGTCGCCTGGAACGACACCCATCGCGGCCTATACCCGACTGAAGAAGGTCCGGGACGCGCCGATGCATTCGGGCGCATCGCCAACGCTACGTTCGGCGATGCGATATCCCCTGCCAACTACCGCGTGGCCAACGCCCCGGTGGACTACCCGCAGTTGTGGGACATGTGGACCTTCGATTGGGTGCAATGGAACGGTTCGGCGCAGCAGCCGATGGCGCGCAACATCGGTGAGGCGCTGGGTGTCGGCGCTACCCTGAATTTCTTCGATGACAACGGCCAGCCACTGCAAGGCGATGCGCGTTATGCCTCAAGCGTTCGTGTGCGCGATCTGCACAAGATAGAAGAAACCTTGCAAAAGCTTCAGCCACCCGCCTGGCCGGAGGGGTTATTCGGCGCCATCGACAAGCCCCTGGCCGCCAAAGGACGCGCGCTATTCAGCGAAAACTGCGCCGGGTGTCACGTTCCACGCACGACTCAGGAAGGCGAACGCTGGGTGCAGCATTTGCACATGTTGCCCGTAGACGTCATCGGCACCGATCCAAACGCCGCCAACAACATCGCCAGCCATCGCTTCGATCTGACGGCCCTGCAATGGGACCCCAAAGAACTGGAGAGCATGGATGTAAAACTTCATCCGACACCGAAGGAACCGCTGGATCTGAGCCAGTTATCCGTGGCCAAGGGCCTGGCTTACGTCACCGCATTCGTCGAGAACCGGGCCTATCGCGAGGCCGGGGTCACGCCGCAGGAGAAGCCACAACTCGACGGTTTCGGCCTGCCGATCGGTGTTCGTGAAAAAATCGCCTACAAAGCGCGACCACTGGCGGGTGTCTGGGCTACTGCGCCGTTTCTGCACAACGGCTCAGTGCCGAGTATTTATCAGTTGCTGTCACCGCAAGATGAACGCGCTGCCACCTTCTATAAAGGCACCTTCGAGTACGACCCACGACATCTGGGCTATCGCACCGAAGCCTTCACCAACGGTTTTCTGTTCGACACAAGAATCAGCGGCAACCATAACAGCGGCCATGAATTTCGCGCCGGCGTACGTGGTAACGGCGTCATCGGCCGACTGTTGCAGCCCGAAGAGCGCTGGGCGCTGCTCGAATACCTGAAAGTCCTTGGCGGCCCATTGGAGGCGCAATTGCCATGATCCTGTCGACGCACAAGAAAGAATTATCGATGTTGGCGCGAATCTGGTTGTGGCTGGGACGTCTACTGGGCAAAACCTTGCTGATCATGCTTGTGATCGGCCTGCTCGGCTGGGCGGTCTCCGCGGCCTGGTTTGCCTGGCAGCATCGCGGCCCGGTTTCGGCGCTGGAGCAGGTTCCACCCGGTGAAGCGGGCATGACTCAGGAGGTGATACAGACCGCTGTGCGTATCGTCGATCAGCACCGCGAAGGCACGCGGCACCTGCGTGACGCGCATGCCAAGGCGCACGGTTGCGTGAAGGCTGAAGTGCAAGTGTTGGCGGATCTACCGCCGGCGCTGCGTCAAGGCGTGTTCAGTGAGCCGGGTAAAACCTGGCCGGCGATGATTCGATTATCGAATGGCAACGCCTACCCGCAGTTCGACAGTATGCGTGACGCACGGGGCATGGCGATCAAATTGCACGATGTGCCGGGCAAACAGTTGCTGGAGAACCGCCAAGGACAACACGAACAGGACTTCGTGATGTTCAGCCATCCGAACTTCTTTGTCAGTGATGTCGCCGAGTACCGTCAGAATGTGGCGGCTCAGGCTGACGGCAAAAAGATCACGGCGTTTTTTCCGGGATGGGATCCGCGCAATTGGCAAATCCGCCATTTGTTCATCGCACTGGCCACACTGTCGCCGCCGCCGGACAGTCCGACGGACACGACCTACTTTTCAGTATCACCCTACAAATTTGGCGAGGCCAATGCGAAGTTCCGGGTAGCGCCCGCCCCGGACCATTGCCCCGCCTACACGCTGCCCAAGCAGAACCACGACTTGCCAAATTTCTTGCGCAGTGCGTTGAATCAGCAATTGTCGACGGATCGCGTGCCTGCGTGTTTCGTCTTGCAGATCCAGCGCCAGGATGCGAACCATTACATGCCGATCGAGGACACCAGCATCGAATGGCGCGAGCAGGATTCAACGTTCGAAACCGTAGCGCGGATAACCTTGCCGCCGCAGGACTTCGACACACCGGCGCTGAATCTGGCCTGCGACAACTTATCGTTCAACCCGTGGTTTGGCATTGAAGCGCATCGGCCCATTGGCGGGATCAATCGTCTGCGTAAAGCCGTCTATGAAGCTGTGAGTGACTATCGACATAGCCAGAATGCTGCACCGTAGACGTGACCCCCATTTCAAGTCCGGCCGATAAACAGCAAACGCCAGACAGCAAAAAACCCGCACTAGGCGGGCTTCTTGTGGTGATCTGGCGTTCAGTGTTCCAGATTACCGAATATGGCGCAGCGGACGGGACTCGAACCCGCGACCCCCGGCGTGACAGGCCGGTATTCTAACCGACTGAACTACCGCTGCGCGAAACGCTTGAAACGAATGGTGGGTGATGACGGGATCGAACCGCCGACATTCTGCTTGTAAGGCAGACGCTCTCCCAGCTGAGCTAATCACCCTTCGCTTCGTTACGGGGCGCATTATGCCACAAGTTTTCGTAATGTGTTGATTTAATTGAAGTTTTTTCAAAAAAATCCGAAAACCGGTGAAACGACACAAACCCGATGGAACAAGGTACAAACTTGAGACAGAAAAAAACCCGCTTTAGCGGGTTCTTCCGTGGTGACCTGGCGTTCAGTGGTCCAGGTTACCGAATATGGCGCAGCGGACGGGACTCGAACCCGCGACCCCCGGCGTGACAGGCCGGTATTCTAACCGACTGAACTACCGCTGCGCTAAACACTTGAAACGAATGGTGGGTGATGACGGGATCGAACCGCCGACATTCTGCTTGTAAGGCAGACGCTCTCCCAGCTGAGCTAATCACCCTTCGCTTCGGTGTGGCGCGCATTCTACGGAGCGACCCCACCTCTGGCAAGCACTTTTTTAAATAATTTTCTCAGGCCTTCCAAAGGCTTAGAGAAGGGTTGGCCTATGCCACGGCGAAGACAATAATGCCCCCCTTTGTATAAAGGAGAGACTCACCCCATGTGGTTCAAAAACCTGCTTATCTATCGCCTGACCCAAGACCTGCCTGTCGATGCCGAGGCGCTGGAAACTGCACTGGCCACCAAACTGGCGCGTCCATGTGCAAGCCAGGAGTTGACCACCTACGGTTTCGTCGCGCCATTCGGTAAAGGCGAAGATGCTCCACTGGTGCACGTCAGCGGTGATTTTCTGCTGATCGCTGCCCGTAAAGAAGAACGCATTCTGCCTGGCAGCGTCGTGCGTGACGCGGTCAAGGAAAAGGTCGAAGAGATCGAAGCCGAGCAGATGCGCAAGGTCTATAAGAAGGAACGCGATCAGATCAAGGATGAAATCATCCAGGCCTTCCTGCCGCGTGCCTTCATCCGTCGCTCGTCGACCTTTGCGGCCATTGCGCCGAAAACGGGTCTGATCCTGGTCAACTCGGCCAGCCCGAAACGTGCCGAAGACCTGCTCTCCACCCTGCGTGAAGTGATCGGCACCCTGCCCGTCCGTCCGCTGACCGTGAAGATGGCACCGACCGCTGTGATGACCGATTGGGTCACCACGCAAAAAGCCGCCGACGATTTCTATGTGCTGGACGAGTGCGAACTGCGCGACACCCACGAAGACGGCGGTATCGTGCGCTGCAAGCGCCAGGACCTGACCAGCGAAGAAATCCAGTTGCACCTGAGCACCGGCAAAGTCGTCACTCAGTTGTCGCTGGCCTGGCAGGACAAGTTGTCGTTCATGCTCGACGACAAAATGACCGTCAAGCGCCTGAAGTTCGAAGACCTGTTGCAGGATCAGGCGGAACAGGACGGCGGCGACGAAGCTCTAGGCCAACTGGACGCCAGCTTCACCCTGATGATGCTGACGTTCGGCGACTTCCTGCCGGCGCTGGTTGAAGCGTTGGGGGGTGAAGAGACTCCGCAGGGGATCTAAAGACCAACGGAGTTCAAACTGTGGGAGCGGGCTTGCTCGCGAAAGCGGTGTGTCATTCAAATAAATATTGGCTGACCCAACGCCTTCGCGAGCAAGCCCGCTCCCACAATTGGTTTTGTGGTGTGACTAATAATAAGGATCGGGCCATGCGCGCACTGGCTGCACTCAGCCGCTTTGTCGGCAACACCTTCGCTTACTGGGTTCTGATTTTCGCCGTCGCGGCATTCCTGCAACCGGCATGGTTCCTTGGCCTCAAAGGCGCCATCGTGCCGTTGCTCGGACTGGTGATGTTCGGCATGGGCCTGACCCTCAAACTCGACGACTTCGCCGCCGTTGCCCGCCACCCATGGCGTGTGGCGCTGGGCGTGGTCGCGCATTTCGTGATCATGCCGGGCGTGGCGTGGTTGTTGTGCCAAGCGTTTCACCTACCGCCAGAAATTGCTGTCGGTGTGATTCTGGTTGGCTGCTGCCCCAGCGGCACCTCCTCCAACGTGATGACCTGGCTGGCCCGCGGCGACTTGGCGCTGTCGGTGGCCATCGCCGCCGTCACCACCCTCCTCGCCCCGCTGCTGACCCCGGCACTGATCTGGCTGCTGGCCTCGGCGTGGTTGCCGGTGTCGTTCATGGAGCTGTTCTGGTCGATCCTGCAAGTGGTGCTGCTGCCGATCATCCTCGGCGTCGTTGCTCAACGTTTGCTCGGCGATAAGGTTCGCCACGCGGTCAATGTATTGCCTCTGGTGTCGGTGGTCAGCATCGTGATCATCGTCACCGCTGTGGTGGCGGCCAGTCAGGCGAAGATTGCCGAATCCGGCCTGCTGATCATGGCCGTGGTGATGCTGCACAACAGCTTCGGCTACTTGCTGGGTTACTTCACCGGGCGCCTGTTCAAGTTGCCGTTGGCCCAGCGCAAATCGCTGGCACTGGAAGTCGGGATGCAGAACTCCGGTTTGGGCGCCGCGCTGGCCAGCGCACATTTCTCGCCATTGGCGGCAGTGCCGAGCGCACTGTTCAGCGTTTGGCACAACATTTCCGGGGCACTGCTTTCGACATACTTCCGGCGAATGAGTGAGAAAGAAGATCGTCAAATGCTGTCACGACAAACAGCGGACTGATTTCAAAACTTGATCCCGGGGTTAATGCTCGTCAGACTATTTCGCAACGCGGGGACGACCCTGCGGCTCGATCGAGTCATTAATCCGGGGACGACCCCATCAATCGATGGAGGTCTTTCATGTCCTGGATCATTCTGTTTTGCGCCGGCCTGTTCGAAGTCGGCTGGGCCGTCGGCCTGAAATACACTGACGGCTTCACCCGCCCGCTCCCCACCGTACTGACCGTTGCGGCCATGGCCATCAGCCTTGGCCTGCTGGGCCTTGCGATGAAGGAGTTGCCGCTGGGCACCGCTTATGCGATCTGGACCGGCGTTGGCGCCGTGGGCACGGTGATTGCCGGGATCATTTTGTTTGGCGAGTCGATGGCGCTGATTCGGTTGGCCAGTGTGGCATTGATCATTACCGGATTGATTGGCCTCAAGGTCAGCGCTTAGGCCACTACCGCTTTCGCGAGCAAGCCCGCTCCCATATTCAGCCGCGTTCTGCCAGAGGAATACGGTCAACTGAGGGAGCGGGCTTGCTCGCGAAGGGGCCCTTGAATTCAGCGACTATCTGATTGTCCCGCGCAACGCCCCCACCAACTCCTGCAATTTCGCCGGCTGCGCGGCTTCCACAGCCACCGCCGGTCCGGCCACCAACGTCACCCGCGACCACAACCGGCGGAACACGCCCTTGTTCGGATCGCGGCTGAAGAAACTCCCCCACAACCCCTGCAATGCCAGCGGAATCACTGGCACCGGTGTTTCCTCCAGAATCCGCGTCAACCCGCCCTTGAACTCGTTGATCTCGCCATCGGCCGTCAACTTGCCTTCCGGAAAGATACACACCAGCTCACCATCCTTCAGATACTGGGCTATTCGGCTGAAGGCCTTTTCGTAGATCTGAATGTCTTCGTTGCGTCCGGCAATCGGAATTGTCCCCGCCGTGCGAAAGATAAAGTTCAGCACCGGCAAGTTGTAGATCTTGTAGTACATGACAAAGCGAATCGGCCGACGCACCGCGCCACCAATCAGCAAGGCGTCGACAAACGAAACGTGGTTGCACACCAGCAGCGCCGCGCCCTCATCCGGGATCGCTTCCAGATGGCGATGCTCGACGCGGTACATGGAATGGCTGAGCAGCCAGATCATGAAGCGCATGCTGAACTCGGGAACGATCTTGAAGATGTAGGCGTTGACGCCGATATTCAGCAGCGACACCACCAGGAACAGTTGCGGTATCGACAGTTTGACCACGCTCAACAACACGATCGAGACAATCGCCGAGACCACCATAAACAGTGCGTTGAGAATGTTGTTGGCCGCGATCACCCGCGCCCGCTCGTTCTCGGCGGTGCGCGACTGAATCAGTGCGTACAGCGGCACGATGTAGAAACCACCGAAAACGCCAAGGCCGAGAATGTCGATCAACACTGCCCAGGTGTGTGCGAAGCCGAGCACTTCGGTCCAGCTATGGCCGGTGACGCTCTGTGGAATTCCGCCGGAATGCCACCACAGCAGCAGGCCAAACACAGTCAGGCCGAACGAGCCAAACGGTACCAGACCAATCTCGACCTTACGCCCGGAAAGCTTTTCACAAAGCATCGAGCCGAGAGCGATACCGACCGAGAACACCGTAAGAATCAGCGTAACCACGGTCTCATCGCCGTGCATCCACTCCTTGGCGTAGGCCGGGATTTGCGTCAGGTAAATCGCCCCGACGAACCAGAACCACGAGTTGCCGACAATCGAACGCGACACCGCTGGCGTCTGACCCAAACCCAGTTTCAAGGTCGCCCAGGACTGGCTGAAGATGTTCCAGTTCAAGCGCATTTGCGGCGATGCAGCCGCCGCACGGGGAATGCTGCGGCTGGCCAGATAGCCCAGCACCGCGATGCCAACGATGGCGATCGACACCAGTGGCGCGTAATGCGTGGAAGACATGATGACCCCGGCACCGATAGTGCCGGCGAGGATGGCCAGGAACGTGCCCATCTCCACCAGCCCGTTGCCACCCACCAGTTCATCCTCATGCAACGCCTGCGGCAGGATCGAATACTTCACCGGCCCGAACAACGCCGAATGCGTGCCCATGGCGAACAGCGCGACCAGCATCAGTGACAGGTGATCGAAGAGGAAGCCGACCGATCCCACCGCCATGATGGCGATTTCCGCCAGTTTGATCAGACGGATCAGCGCGTCCTTGGCGAACTTCTCACCGAACTGTCCGGCCAGCGCCGAGAACAGGAAGAACGGCAGGATAAACAGCAGCGCGCACAGGTTGACCCAGATGGAGCGGTCACCTTCGATGGTCAGCCGATAAAGAATGGCGAGGATCAACGACTGCTTGAACACGTTGTCGTTGAACGCACCGAGCGACTGCGTGATGAAAAACGGCAAGAAGCGCCGGGTGCGCAGCAGGTTGAACTGTGAGGGGTGGCTCATCTTCCGTGTGTACCTGTTTTTGTAGAGGGAGGCCTGGATACTGTTTATTGGAATCTCGAACCGCGATCCAGGCCACACCTTACCTAAACTTTTCAGGTTATTTCTTCAAACCTGCAATGCACGGCGAGACAAACAGCTCGCCGCGCCAGGCGCCTTGCAGGGTTCGCTTGCCGACAATCAGCCACATCACCGCCAGCAAAGTCACCAACACCGTGCCGAAAATACTGAAAAATGTCAGGTTGAGCGTGCTCGCCAGTTTCAAGGTTGCCAGCGAATACACGCCCAACGGGAAGGTGAATCCCCACCAGCCGAGGTTGAACGGGATGCCGTCACGCAGATAGCGAACGGTGATCAGCAACGCCATCAACATCCACCACAAGCCAAAGCCCCACAAAGTGATCCCCGCCACCAGCCCCAGGCCCGCAGCGATTTCACCGATGCCTGGCAGACCGTTGGCCGCGAAGATCGCCGGCGCATCAGCGCCCAGCAGCAACATGCCCAACGCCCCGGTGCCGATAGGCCCGAGTGCCAGCCAGCTCGACGCTGCCATGTTTTCGTGAGGCAGTTTGTGCAGGGCCATACGCAGCAGCAGGATGGTCAGAATGCTGAACGCTACCGGTAGGGAAAATGCCCAAAGCACGTAACTTGTGGTCAACACCACCAGTTGCGAGTGGGCATCGGTCAGGTGCGGGGCGAGCAAACCACCGCTGGCCGCCGCGACTTCGGCAGCCACGACGGGCAACAGCCAAACGGCGGTCATCTGATCAATGCTGTGTTCCTGGCGCGTGAACATCATGTACGGGATCAACACGCCGCAGGCCAGCGACATCGCCACATCAACCCACCACAGCACTTCAGCTAGCTGAATCACCCCATCGCCCCAGCGCGGCAGACCGAACACCAGGAAGCCGTTGATGATCGTCGCCAGCCCCATGGGAATGGTGCCGAAGAACATCGACACGGTGGAATGGCCGAAAATCCGCCGTGCCTCGTCGAAAAACAGCATCCAGCGGGCGGCGTAAGCAGCGGTAAACAATGCGAACAACAGGATGTTGAACAACCACAACCCTTCGGCCACAGCGTGCATCCCGGGAAGGGTCAACGGCAATTGCGCCAGCGCCAACGCCAGCACGCCGGTGCCCATGGTCGCGGCGAACCAGTTCGGGGTGAATTGACGGATCACTTCACGCGGATGCTGAAGTTGATTGAACGGCTTGATGCCGGGTTTGGCGCTGTTGGGGCAAGTCATCGTGAACTCCTGTCCTCGGGTGAGGTTGAGTCCATGGTAGAACCGAATCGAATATCTATATAACGGGTAATATCTCTAACTGTTATCTATTTTACAAATAAGCAGTCAAACGCTACCTTCGCTCTCGATCACCAGAATCCGCGCCGCGCCTTGCGGATGGGCGACATGTTCGGTGCCAACCGAGGCGTAGAAGATGTCGCCAACGTTGAGTTGCACCTGTTTTTCTTCGCCCTGCTCGCGATAGCGCATCTCCACTTGCCCATCGAGCACCACGAACACTTCCTCACCATCGTTGACGTGCCATTTATAGGGCTGATCGGTCCAGTGCAGGCGTGTGGTGATGCCGTTCATGTTGGCGATGTCCAGCGCCCCCCAGGCTCGGTCGGCGGTGAAGGTTTTGCTGCGAATAATCTTCATGAGTCGATCCGTGAGAAGAATGGCCGGGCAAGGCTAACCGAAACCGCGGCGGTTATGGAGCGTTGCACACCTTGACCGGTTGAGCACGCAGACTGAGCAACAAAGCGCCTAGCGCCAATACGATCAGCACCACACCGTAGCCATCGGTGGTCGCGAGCAATCCAAAGCGGCGCGCCAGGTAGCCGGCGAGCAACGCTGGCAGGCAGAACGCCAGATAACTCAGCGTGTAGTACGCCGACATCAACCCGGCGCGCTCATGAGCCAAGGCCTGTGGCACCAGACTGCGCACGGCGCCGAGGAACCCGGCGCCAAAGCCGCAGCCTGCCACCAGCGTGCCGAGGAAAAACAGCGACAGACTGGCGCTGTGAACGCCAAGCAGAATCAGCACCAGCCCCATCGGCAGCAGACTCGCGCCCAACTGCAAGGCTCGTTTGGCGCTGCGACTGCGCAGGGTGAAGATCATCAGTGCGCCGGTCACGGTCAATGCCGCCACGGTGGCGCCGCCGACCAGGTTGGAAGTGGAACCGGTGGCGGCGCGCACCAGCGACGGTGCCAGGGATGCGTAAAAACCACCGAGCGCCCAAGTCGCAGTGTTCAGCGGCAATACTCGCCATAACGTTGAACGTGCCTGAACGGGGACGTGCAAGGTTGGCCGCAATGACGCCCAAGCCCCGGCTTGCGGCGTTACGCTTTCCGGCAGACGCCAGACATACAGCGCCTGAAGCACAAACAGCGCGAACAGCAGCCAATACGTCAGTTGCAATGGTTCTGGGGCGAACTCGACCAACAAGCCACAGCCCATGCCGCCCAATGCCATGCCGAGCAGCGGTGCAACGCTGTTGATCAACGGCCCTTGCTGGCGGTCGGTGTCCAGCAACGTGGCGCTTAAAACCGCGGTGGCCATGCCGGTGGCGAAGCCTTGCAGAACCCGCGCTGCAATCAACCCACTGATGCTGTCGGCATAAATGAACAGCAACATCGCCAACGCATTGAGCAGCACAGCCGTGAAGATCACCGGTTTGCGCCCCAGGTGATCGGAGAGCGAACCGACGGTTAATAACGCCGCCAGCAGACTCAGGGCATAGACACCAAAAATCAGGGTCAGCACCGCGGCCGAGAAATGTAGCTGATCCTGATACAGGTGATACAACGGTGTCGGCGCAGTGGAAGCGGCGAGAAAACTGAGTAAAGTGATCGCCAGAAACCACAGGTTCGAGCGATGGGAAACAGGACTATTCATGAGCACACTCCGCAAAAGCTAATTTTTTGCTTTTGCGGAGTGTGCTACCGCTCAACGCTTAAAGCAAATTCTTTGTGTTAAGGTCTGCCGCATGGCTATTAAAGAAGGTTTACGCCCCGGCGGTCGCAGCGCCCGGGTGCAAGAGTCGATTCACTCGGCCGTTCGCGCTCTCCTGCAAGAGCAGGAGCGCTCGAGCGTGACCGTCCCGCAAATCGCGGCGCGTGCCGGCGTTACGCCATCGACGATTTATCGGCGCTGGGGGGATTTGGCAGCGTTGCTGGCCGACGTTGCCCTCGCCCGCATGCGCCCCGACAGCGCGCCGGCTGAAACCGGTAGCCTGCGCAGCGATATTCGCGCGTGGGCCGAGCAGTATCTCGATGAAATGAGTTCCGAACCTGGGCGCAACATGATGCGCGACGTGCAAGCGAGCGCCACGCCAGGCTATTGCGTGACGATTATCGGGGCGCAGTTACAGACCATCATCGAGCGCCATCCTGACGAGCCGGCACCGAGCGTTGATCGGCTGATCAATCTGGTGGTGTCGCCCGTGGTGTTTCGCATCCTGTTTTCGGCGTCGGCGCTTGAGGTGGAAGAGTTGCATCGGTTGATCGATATTGCGCTGAAACAGGACTGATGCTGTCGCTGGCTTGCCAGCGATGAAGCCAGCCCAGTCACCATGAAAACCACCCGGATCCCTACCCGCGACACCCCGCCACGCCACGACCTTGGTCGACACTGACTAACCGCCACACTCATGCGAGACTGTCCGCCCGGGCAGGAGTGCCGGGGAGTCTTCTGTCGGGAGTGTTGCATGTCGTTGTCCACCGGGCTGATCGCCGCCGTTGCCCTGGCCTATATGGCCATCATGTTCGCCATCGCCTTCTACGGCGACCGTCGCAGCACACCGTTGCCACCGCGAATGCGGGCCTGGGTGTACAGCCTGTCGCTGGCGGTTTACTGCACCAGCTGGACATTCTTCGGCGCGGTCGGCCAGGCCGCTGAACAATTGTGGGCATTCCTGCCGATTTACCTGGGGCCGATCCTTCTGTTAGTGGGCGCACCGTGGGTTCTGCAAAAAATGGTAATGATCAGCAAACAGGAGAACATCACCTCCATTGCTGACTTCATCGCGGCGCGCTACGGCAAATCACAATCGCTGGCGGTGGTCGTCGCGCTGATCTGTCTGGTTGGCGTCCTGCCCTATATCGCCCTGCAACTCAAAGGCATCGTCCTGGGCGTGAACCTGTTGATTGGCGCCGGCGTCGACGCCATGGGCACTCGCGGCCAGGACACGGCGCTGATCGTGTCACTGGTGCTGGCGCTGTTCACTATCGTCTTCGGCACCCGCAACCTCGACGCCACGGAACACCACCGTGGCATGGTGTTGGCCATTGCGTTCGAATCGCTGGTCAAGCTGTTCGCGTTTCTGGCTGTCGGTGCCTTCGTGACCTACGGCCTCTACGACGGTTTCGACGACCTGTTCAACCAGGCGATGCTCGCGCCGCGCCTTGAGCAATACTGGAAAGAGACCATTAACTGGCCTTCGATGGTGGTGCAGACCGGCGTGGCGATGATGGCGATCATCTGCCTGCCCCGGCAGTTCCACGTCACGGTGGTCGAGAACATTGATCCGCAGGATCTGCGCCTGGCCAAATGGGTCTTCCCGGCGTACCTCGCCTTGGCCGCGCTGTTTGTCGTCCCGATCGCCCTCGCCGGTCAGATGTTGCTACCGAGCGACGTGCTGCCCGACTCGTTCGTGATCAGCCTGCCACTGGCGCAGGCCCATCCGGCACTGGCGTTACTGGCATTTATCGGCGGCGCATCGGCAGCCACCGGCATGGTGATTGTCGCCAGTGTGGCGCTGTCGACCATGGTCTCCAACGACATGCTGTTGCCGTGGTTGCTGCGGCGCAAAAACGCCGAGCGCCCGTTCGAAGTGTTCCGTCAGTGGATGCTCTCGGTGCGCAGGGTCACCATCGTGGTGATCTTGCTGCTGGCTTACGTCAGCTATCGCTTGCTGGGCTCGACGGCGAGCCTGGCGACCATCGGCCAGATCGCTTTCGCCGCGGTCACCCAACTCGCTCCGGCCATGCTCGGCGCCTTGTACTGGAAACAGGCGAACCGCCGTGGCGTCTTTGCCGGCCTCGCCGCCGGCACGTTCCTGTGGTTTTACACGCTGGTTCTGCCCATTGCCGCCCACAGCCTGGGTTGGTCGCTGAGCAGTTTCCCGGGGTTGGCGTGGCTGCACGGCAACCCATTGAACCTGCCGATCTCGCCCCTGACTCAGGGCGTAGTGCTGTCACTGGCGGGTAACTTCACCCTGTTTGCGTGGGTCTCGGTGTTATCCCGCACACGGGTGTCGGAGCACTGGCAGGCCGGGCGTTTCATCGGCCAGGAAATCAGCGCCCGCCCGAGTGCGCGCTCGATGCTGGCGGTGCAAATTGACGACCTGCTGCAACTGGCGGCGCGGTTTGTCGGGGAGGAACGCGCACGGCAGAGCTTCATTCGTTTCGCTTACCGTCAGGGCAAAGGCTACAACCCGAACCAGAACGCTGACGGCGAATGGATCGCCCACACCGAGCGCTTGCTGGCCGGCGTACTCGGCGCGTCTTCGACGCGCGCGGTAGTAAAAGCCGCTATCGAAGGTCGGGAGATGCAACTGGAGGACGTCGTGCGTATCGCTGACGAAGCTTCCGAGGTCCTGCAATTCAATCGTGCGCTGCTGCAAGGTGCGATTGAAAACATCACCCAAGGCATCAGCGTGGTCGACCAGTCACTGAAACTGGTGGCCTGGAACCGTCGTTATCTGGAACTGTTCAACTACCCGGAAGGCTTGATCAGCGTCGGCCGGCCGATTGCCGACATCATTCGCTACAACGCCGAGCGCGGTTTGTGTGGCCCGGGTGAAGCGCAAGTGCATGTTGCCCGACGCCTGCACTGGATGCGCCAGGGCCGAGCGCACACCTCTGAACGCTTGTTCCCCAATGGTCGGGTGATCGAGTTGATCGGCAACCCGATGCCCGGCGGCGGTTTCGTCATGAGTTTCACCGACATCACCGCATTCCGCGAAGCCGAGCAGGCTCTGACCGAAGCCAATGAAGGATTGGAGCAACGGGTCAGCGAACGGACGCAGGAATTGTCGCAACTCAACGTCGCATTGACCGACGCCAAGGGCACCGCCGAGGCGGCAAACCAATCGAAAACCCGTTTCCTCGCTGCCGTCAGTCATGACCTGATGCAGCCATTGAACGCCGCACGGTTGTTCTCTGCCGCCCTCTCCCATCAGGACGACGGCTTGAGCAGCGAGGCGCAGAAACTGGTCCAGCACCTCGACAGTTCGTTGCGCTCGGCTGAAGACCTGATCAGTGATCTGCTGGATATTTCCCGTCTGGAAAACGGCAAGATCAATCCCGATCGCAAGCCGTTTGCCGTCAATGAACTGTTCGACACGCTGGGGGCGGAGTTCAAGGCGCTGGCCCAGGAACAAGGTTTGACGTTCCGCGTGCGCGGCAGTCAGTTGCGCATCGACAGCGACATCAAGTTACTGCGACGAATTTTGCAGAACTTCCTCACCAACGCTTACCGTTACGCAAAAGGCCCGGTTTTACTGGGTGTGCGGCGACGCGCCGGGGAATTGTGTCTGGAGGTCTGGGATCGCGGGCCTGGTATTCCGGAAGACAAGCAGCACGTTATTTTCGAGGAGTTCAAACGCCTTGACAGCCACCAGACGCGCGCCGAAAAAGGCCTCGGCCTTGGGTTGGCGATCGCCGACGGTTTGTGTCGCGTGCTCGGTCATACGCTGCGGGTGCGCTCTTGGCCGGGGCGCGGCAGTGTGTTCAGTGTCAGTGTGCCGTTGGCTCGCACGCAAACCACACCGGTGGGCGTCGTTGCCGAGATCAATGGCAAGTTGCCGAGCGGCGCGCAGGTGCTGTGCATCGACAACGAAGACAGCATTCTGATCGGCATGAACAGCTTGTTGAGCCGCTGGGGCTGCCAAGTGTGGACGGCGCGCAATCGTGAGGAATGCGCCGCGCTGCTCAGCGAGGGGGTGCGGCCGCAATTGGCGCTGGTCGACTATCACCTTGATCACGGCGACACCGGGACCGAGCTGATGGCGTGGTTGCGCACGACTCTGGGCGAGCCGGTACCGGGCGTGGTGATCAGCGCCGATGGGCGCCCCGAGATGGTCGCGCAGGTACACGCGGCGGGCCTGGATTATCTGGCCAAACCGGTGAAGCCGGCGGCGTTGCGGGCATTGCTGAGTCGGTATTTGCCGCTGTAAATCTCGGGTTTGCAGCGAAACGACTGATGCCTTCGCGAGCAAGCCCGCGCCCACCGGGTTGGGGTGCCCCTTGCAGGCGCGGGCTTGTGGTGATTATTCGGGTAGCTCGACCAGCCCATCGACATCCGTCATCGCCCGCTCGAGCAAATCTGCCGGCAAGCTCTTGCTGGCCCGCGCGCCCAGCAGCTTGAGCTGTTCACTGCGACTGACCAGATTGCCGCGCCCTTCTGTCAGTTTGTTACGCGCCGAACTGTAGGCTTTGTCCAATTGCTGCAGGCGATTGCCAACTTCGTCCAGATCCTGAATGAACAGCACGAACTTGTCGTACAGCCATCCGGCGCGCTCGGCGATTTCCCGGGCGTTCTGGCTCTGGCGTTCCTGCTTCCACAGGCTGTCGATCACCCGCAGAGTCGCCAGCAACGTGGTCGGGCTGACGATGACGATATTGCGGTCAAATGCGTCTTGAAACAGGCTGGGCTCAGCCTGCAATGCAGCGGAAAACGCCGCTTCGATCGGCACGAACAGCAAGACGAAATCCAGGCTGTGCAAGCCCTCCAGGCGCTTGTAATCCTTGCCGGCCAAGCCTTTGACGTGATTGCGCAGGGACAGCACATGTTGCTTGATTGCCACCTGCCCCAGCGTGTCGTCATCCGCCGCCACATATTGTTGATAGGCCGTGAGGCTGACCTTGGAGTCGACCACCACTTGCTTGTCGCCCGGCAGGTAAATGATCACGTCGGGCTGGAAGCGCTCACCGTCCGGGCCTTTGAGGTTGACCTGGGTCTGATATTCGCGGCCCTTTTCCAGACCTGCGTGTTCCAGCACGCGCTCAAGAATCAGCTCGCCCCAGTTACCTTGGGTTTTCTGGCCTTTCAGGGCGCGGGTCAGGTTGGTCGCCTCGTCGCTCAAACGCAGGTTGAGCGCTTGCAGACGCTCCAGCTCCTTGGCCAGCGAGAAACGCTCACGGGCCTCGGCCTGATAGCTTTCTTCCACGCGTTTTTCGAAGGATTGAATGCGTTCCTTCAGCGGATCGAGCAACTGGCCGAGACGCTGCTGGCTGGTTTCGGCGAAACGTTGTTCACGCTCATCGAAGATCTTGCCCGCCAGCTCGGCGAACTGCGCACGCAACTCATCGCGCGAGCCTTGCAGGTCGTTGAGGCGTTGTTGATGGCTTTCCTGCTGCTCACGCAGTTCGGCATTCAGCGAAGCCGCCTGAGCGTCGAGGCGGCGCAGTTCAGCCTCTTTGTTGGCACGCTCGATGTTCCAGGCATGGGAGGCGTCACGGGCGTCATCGCGCTCGATTTGCAGCAGTTCGACTTCGCGGCGCAGTGCCGCCAGATCGGCCTGTTTGGTCGCGTTGGCCTGACCGAGGTCAGCGACTTCGTCGCGGCTGGCATCAAGCTGAGCGCTGAGCCCGTCCTGCGCCAATTGCGCCATGGCCAGCCGCTCTTCGAGCAAGGCCACCTCGGCTTGTCCGGTACTCGCCCGGCGTTGCAGTTGCCAGGCCAACGCCAACAATGGCAGCCCAGCGCCTGCGAGACCGAGCAATACGCTGGTCAAGTCCATAGCCATAGCGACTCCTGCCGATCCGATAAAGCCTGAAGGGTAACGAAGGTGTCAGAACTTGGACAGCTCAGTCTTCGATGAGGCCAAGTTCCTGTTGCGCACGACGGTCGCCGGCGCGGGCGGCCTGACGCAGCAGATCCTGACCAATGCGACGGTCCCGGGCATTACCGCACTCGCGGCACATCAACTGACCGAGACGACTTTGTGCGGCGACCACGCCTTCACGCGCCGGTTGCTTGAGCAGGCGGCCAGCCAAGTGTTTGGCGTTATGGCTGTCACTCAGGCGCGGACTGTCGAGCAACCATTCGGCCACACGCACGGAAAATCGCTTGGGAGAGGTAACACGGAGATGTTCTGAGGTAACAGCGTCTGGTACTGAGCGAAACTTCATAAAGCACTGTGGGACAGATCGGAAGGCGCGCCACTTTACTCTCTTTTTCTTACAGGTAAAGTCGAAAAACAACCCGGCACGCCCGTGCTAGAGCAAGCGCTCGGGACAATCCACAGAAGCTGTGGATAACTCAGTGGACAACCGCTCTCCAACCCTCGCAAAGCCTTGTGGAATGGGGCCCGCAGTCAAACTGACGATTTTTTCACCAACAAAAAAAAGCGATGTTTTTCATTGACTTAAACTTTCGATACAGGCAGCCACCGGAGTCAGGATTGATGTGACAGCGTCGTTACAGCTTGCGCAACTAATGTGCACAAGTGCCTGTTACCCGGTTATATCAATGCGCTTTTTCGGTTCGTTTTGGCACCCTGACTAACGAAAGAGGCCTCTGAGGCGCCGTTTCACGGATACGTCTTCGCCGACCGACGGTCGAGATGTGAGCCAATCCGGGGCGCCCCAGCGAGGTCGTTTCGCGAACTCCGCTCGCTACTGCAATCTTTTTCAACGCAGGGTTTGCTTTGTCCAATTCGATCCGTTAGTATCCGCGGCGTTAGTACCAAGCTGAAAGTCAATTCCGGTCGAACACATCCCCACGGTCAACCTTCTTCCAAGAAGCCACTACCGAAAAAAGCGGGATCGACCCCTCGATGGTTTCCAGGTAAATCTTGCGACAACACAGCCTTTGAATGAATGCAAAGGGTGTTGCGAAGGCCACTTACTCTGACCGAACCAACCTGCAAATTGATCAGGATCTTCACCCCGGGCCCAGAACCTTTGCCCTTGATGTGTTGCCTGCCCTCCTAAGTACCTACCTGCCAGCCCAAGCGCGCCAACTTAATAGCGCTTCAAACTGGCTGCTTTGTTCCAGTCGGGTTCTTCGTTCGACCAATGGTGGTCGACGTTACTGGAACGTTTTAACGTTGCACGGCTCTTATCCGTGTCATTTGTAGGAACACCTAATAACTATGTCTGCTCAAATTCATACTCAGGATGCCATTCGCACCCTAACCAACGCTTTTGCACCAATGAACTGCCTGATCATGGCCGCTCGCAAAGGCTGCTTCAGCTTCACCGTGGTCAATGAACACGGGATCGCCCGCCACAGCGAGCGTCTGTACCCCGATCAATACTCCAGCGCCGAACCGCTGCAGGCCGTGATCGATCGTACACGTCAGGCCCTGATTGCCTGAGAGCCGAAAAGGCTGCAAAAAGCAAAAGCCCTGCTTAAAACGCAGGGCTTTTTATTGCCTGATGTTTCACTTTTTACCCTCGACGCCTAAGCACTATCGGATATAACGGTTATAACTCACTGCCGGAAATATTTTAAAAACAGGCCTTTACGTCGCAAATATGACACTACACTTCAACTCAAGCGGCGTGATCCGCTTCCGGCGAGCCTGAGTCGATCCACCGCTGCCAAGGCCACCTTCAGGTATCGCCGCCCAATAACAAGATCCGAGGGCTTTATGGGTATCGCTGCCAGCGAACTGTGTCGCTACGTGATCCGTCCTACGCTGATTTATCTGGGACGCCATTGCGCAACCGCCGAATCCCTTTTGCTGGGCATTGCAGCCAGCCAGTCCGACCTCGGGTCCGCCCTGCATGACCGCCGAGGCCACGGCCTCTACCGCATCGCCGAGCATCGCCATCAGGCACTCTGGGATGACTATCTGGCGCTCGATCCGGAACGCGCCAGCCTGGTTCGCGGACTGGCCAGCCAGCATGCCTTTCTCAGCAGCCCGCACCTGGAATTGACCGTCAACCTGCGTTACGCCACGGCCATCGCCTGGCTGCTGGTGGAAGAACAAAACCCCACCCTTCCCGCCCCCAATGATCTGCTCGGCATGGCGCGGATCTGGCGTCAGACTTTTCAGCCCCAGGGTCGCCTGCGGGACTTCACTTATGCATGGCAAACCTGTGTTTCACCACTGAATCAGGTCGCTTGCTGACTGACCAGTTTTTCAAGATCGCCCATCATGTCGCCATTCTGGTCGGATTGTCCTACAAAACCGCTCTAACTCAACGCATACGGACTATAGCGCCGGAACGAAAATGTTGGTAATTTTCGCCCCGGTGATCACCAGGAGTTCTAATAATGAAAAAAGTAATGCTCAAAACCACCCTTAGCCTCGCCGTTGCCATGGCATCCACGCAGATTTTCGCCGCTGGCTTTGCCATCAACGAACACAGCATTAGCGGGATGGGGACGGGTTACGCCGGGCGATCTTCTTCTGCCGACGACGCAAGCACTGTTTATGGCAACCCTGCCGGCATGTCGCGCCTCAAGCGCGAACAAGTCACTGGCGGTGTTGCATTCCTCGATGCCAAGACCGATATCAGCGACGGTAGCTCCAGCCCTAACGGCGGCAGCAACAAAGGCGACATGGTGCCCTTCACCTCCGTACCTATGGGCTTCTACGTCAAACCGATCGATGAGCATTGGGCATTTGGTCTGGGGGTTTATGTACCGTTCGGCCTGATTACCGACTATGAAAAAGGGTTTGCCGGTCGTTACTTCGGCAGCAAGTCCGAAGTACAGGTCATCACCTTTCAGCCAACTGTCAGCTACGCCTTCAACGACAAGGTGTCGATCGGTTTCGGCCCGACCATCAACCGCATCGACGGCACGCTGGAATCCAACCTGTCGATCACTCAGGCCCTGCCGGATGGCAAGGTCAAGATCAAGGGCGACGACACCGCACTGGGCTACAACATCGGCGTGCTGGTACAAGCCACCGACACCACCCGACTGGGTCTGACGTATCACTCCAAAGTCGACTACAAGCTTGAAGGCAACACCAAGGTCAACTACGGCGCACTGGCGCTGGCCGGTCTTAGCGCCAGCCAGAAGTACGATGCTTCGCTGAAGATCACCACGCCTGAGTCCATCGACTTCTCGGTCACCCAAGCGATCAACGACCGCTGGAACGTCTATGCCGGTTCCACCTGGACCCGTTGGAGCCAACTGGAAAAAATCACCGTCAAGAACTCCGGCGTACAGCCTGCATTGGCCGGTCAGTTCGGTGAAATCACCGAAGACCAGAACTGGCACGACTCCTGGGCTTACGCCGTGGGCACGTCGTACCAGTTGAACAAGGAGTGGGTACTGCGTACCGGCCTGACGTTCGACCAGTCGCCGACCAACAACGTCGACCGTTCGCCACGCATTCCTACCGGCGACCGGACGATCTTCAGCATCGGCGCTGGCTGGAGCCCGACCGAAGACCTGACGATCGATGTCGCTTATTCGTACCTGAAGGAAGAGTCGGTCAAGATCCGCAACGAAAACGATCGCGGCCAGAGCTACAACTCCAAGTATGAAAACTCGGCAAACGGTTTCGGTCTCGGCGCAACCTACCGCTTCTGATGCTGTCAGGCGAGGCTAACCCCTCGCCCACTAAAAAGCCCCGCCTCGGTAAAGAGCGCGGGGCTTTTTCATTTAGATCAGGGTTTCAGCGGCTTTGAGGCAATGGCTTTCTCGATCGCGGCGAGAAACTCCGGATCATCCGGCTTGGTCAGGCTGGAGAAATTGGCGATCACTTTGCCCTGGCGATCCACCACGTATTTGTAGAAATTCCACTTCGGCGCACTGCTCTGCGCAGCCAACACCTGAAACATATGCGTGGCGTCATCACCCCGAACCTTCTGCGGCTCGGTCATGGCGAATGTCACGCCGTAGTTGGCA
This sequence comes from Pseudomonas sp. EA_65y_Pfl2_P78, assembly GCF_963970495.1. Classification (NCBI taxonomy): domain Bacteria; kingdom Pseudomonadati; phylum Pseudomonadota; class Gammaproteobacteria; order Pseudomonadales; family Pseudomonadaceae; genus Pseudomonas; species Pseudomonas sp. EA_65y_Pfl2_P78. The sequence continues at coordinate 26,191 of NZ_CAXAON010000033.1, forward strand.
TAGCAAACCTTGGCAGTCTCAGCGCTGTCCCTGGACTCCTGTTTGAAGTCGTTGGAGGGCACACCGAGCATTTCCAGACCTTGCGCCTTGTAGCGCTGATTGAGTGCCTCGAGGCCTTCGAACTGTGGCGCGAAACCACAGAAACTGGCGGTGTTGATCACCACCAGCGGTTTGTCGGCGTACTGCTTGCACAGATCAATGGAATCCTTGGCACGCAATTTCGGCAATGAGCCTTGCAACAATTCCGGACAGTCTGCGGCCTGGGCCAGGCCAGCCAACGCCATCAGCAACGCGGGAACCGCACACCAGCGCATCAGCATTTCGAGCCTCCTTGAGCAGTCGTCAGAGGTCGACGTTACTCGCCACGCCTGCTTCTAGCAAATACTCGTGCCCAACTGCATCAAGGCCAGGCCGCCCTGATGCCAGCCCCACCACACCAGCGCCAGCAAGGCGACGCCGAGCGCGGTGAGGGCAATTCGTGACCACAAACGACTCATGCAGCGCCCGCACTGGTTTGCAGGCGTGCGACAGGACGCTCGCGCACCGGCCAGTTCAACGCCGCCGCCAACAGGCTCAGAAGTATCGCCACTTGCCAGATCAAGTCATAACTCCCGGTACGGTCATACACCACCCCGCCCAGCCAGCCACCGAGGAACGCACCAAGCTGATGGAACAGAAACACGATGCCACCAAGCATGGACAGGTTTCGCACGCCGAACAAGGTCGCTACCGTACCGTTGGTCAACGGCACCGTCGACAGCCACAGAAACCCCATGGCCATGCCAAACACATACGCCGATGTCGTTGTCACCGGCAGCCACAGGAACAACGCGATCACCACCGCTCGCAGCAAATACAACGCTGTCAGCAACCGTGGTTTGGACATGCGGCCACCGAGCCAACCGGCGGTGTAGGTGCCGAAGATATTGAACAGTCCGATCAGCGCCAGCACCGTGGTGCCAACCGTGGCCGGCAAGTGCTGATCAACCAGATAGGCCGGTAGATGCACGCCGATAAACACCACCTGAAAACCACAGACGAAAAAGCCGAAGGCCAACAGCCAGAATCCAGAGTGCGAACAGGCTTCACGCAGGGCTTGCGAGAGTGTCTGTTCATGACCGAGTACTGGGAGCGGGTTGTCTTTGAGCATGCTCACCAGCGGCACAATAAGCGCCACCAACAGACCCAACACCAGCAGCGCAGCCGACCAACCGAGCCAGCCGATCAGACCCAGCGTGCCTGGCAACATGGCGAACTGGCCGAAGGAGCCGGCAGCGCTGGCAATGCCCATGCCCATGCTGCGTTTCTGCGGGGGCACCGCGCGACCGACGACGCCCAGGATCACCGAGAACGAGGTGCCAGAAAGGCCAATGCCAATCAACAGGCCCGCACTCAGGGACAACGTCAACGCCGAATCCGACAGGGCCATGCACACCAGCCCCGCGGCGTAGAGCACGCCACCGATCAGCACCACTTTCGCCGCGCCGAAGCGGTCCGCCAGTGCGCCGGTGAACGGCTGGGCGAGCCCCCAAATCAGGTTCTGCAAGGCGATGGCAAAGGCGAACACCTCACGCCCCCAGCCAAACTGCGCACTCATCGGCGACAGGAACAAGCCAAAACCGTGTCTTATGCCCAATGACAACGCCAAAATCAGCGCACTCCCCAGCAACACCCAACCGCACGTACGCCACATCGATGTCATTGTTGTTCTCCATTCGCGGGTATATACCCGCTTGAGCCCGAAAAAACCGGCGCTACGCCAGTTCGTCGAGCAATCTGAGCAAGGTTTCACGCTTCTCGGCGCCCAAACGATCAATCAATCGCTGCTGCGCCGCTTCCCAGGCTGGCAATGCCGCTGCCAGTCGCTGTATACCTGCCTCGGTGAGCCGGACGATGCGGTTACGCATGTCCTCGCCTTCGGCCAGCGCGACCAATCCCTCGCCCTCCAGCACGCGCACATTGCGTCCCAGGGTGCTGCGGTCCAGGCCCATGGCTTCGGCCAGTTCCGAGATGCTCGGTTGTTCCAGACGCTGCAGATTGCACAGCAAAGAATACTGGGCAACGTTGATCCCGAAGCCGTCGAGAGCGCCGTCGTAATGCCTGCTGACGCCACGCGCGGCGCGACGCAGGTTGGTGCACAAACACTGAGAAGGAAGCATGGTGCGTGTATATACCCGTGACTGTGTTAAATCAAGTTACACATCAGTTTATCAATACGGTTTGTGGCGCGTGATAAGCCAGCCATCCGTCAGACCAAGACCACCCCCACCAACACCGCCATCTCCAGCAATTCAAGCAACGCCCCCGCCGTATCCCCGGTCGTCCCGCCCAGCCGTCGCATCATCACTTGCCGCAGCCAGAAAAACACAACGAGCGCTACAACCAAAGCAACCATCGCTTTGAATCCGGCGATCAGCAAACACGCCGCCGCGCTCAACCCCAGCACCCGCCACCCCGTCTTGCGCGGCAGATGATCGGCCAGCGCTTGCCCCAAGCCACCGGCGCGCACATAGGGGGTGGTCAGAAACAGCCCGAGCAACGCCGCCCGCCCAAGCAACGGCGCGATGATCAACGCCATCGCTTGCTGCTGCTCAATCAGCGCCAGCAAAGCCGCGAATTTCAGCAGCAACACCAGCACCAGCGTCACCACAGCGATCGGCCCGCTGCGCGGGTCTTTCATGATCGTTAACGTACGTTCGCGATCACCAAAGCCACCCAACCAGGCATCGGCACTGTCGGCCAGACCATCAAGGTGCAACGCACCGCTGAGCAACACCCAAACCGTTAACAACAGCGCCGCGTGCAGCAGCAACGGTGCACCCGCCAGCGCCAGGTTCAGCGCCCAAAGGATCACGCCGAACAGCAACCCCACCAGCGGATAAAACAACAGCGAACGCCCAAGCTGTTCCGGCTCAGGCATGCCCGGCAAACGAATCGGCAGGCTGCTGAGAAATTGCAGGGCGATCCACAGCGCCAGCATGTCAGTGACCTTCCTTGAGCAAACCGTCAACCTCGACCGTCAGCGAGAAGAGCGCGCCGTGACCGACTTCAACATTGAGCAACTGTTCACGCGGCAATCCTCGCGCCTGCGCCAGCAACAGGCGCATCACGCCGCCATGGCTGATCAGCAGCACCCGCTCACCCGCATACGCCGCTTGCAGCCGCGCCACCGCCGCCAATACCCGCGCAGAAAAATCACTGACCGGCTCGCCCTGCGGTGGCGTAAACCCATACGGGTCAGCCCAGAACAGCCCTAGCGCCTCGGCATCCGTCTCCATCAGCGCCGCCGCGCTCTGCCCTTCCCAAGAGCCGAAATGCAGTTCTTGCAGATCTTTGTCCAGTTGCACCGGCAGATTCAGTTGTTCACCGAGTTCAGCGGCAAACCGCGCGCACCGCTGCAATGGCGAGCTGACCAAACGATCCCACGGCCCGCCCGCGACGACAGCCGCACGCATCTGCGCCCAGCCCTTTTCGGTGAGCGCGTCATCGAGACTGCCGCGCAAGCCACCACCGAGTTCGGTCTCACCGTGTCGCAGTAAATCCAGACGCAACGTCATGCCGGACGATCCGCCACCGCCGCCTCAGCGAACGTCGCCATCTGTGCATGCAGGTCGCAGGCCAGACGCAGCAGTGGCACCGCCAGCGCGGCGCCACTGCCCTCGCCAAGACGCAGGCCGAGTTCCAGCAACGGTTCGGCGCTCAGGGTTTCCAGCACATGCCGATGGCCCGGCTCAGCACCGCGATGTCCGAACAGCAACCACTCACGGCAAGCCGGATTCAAGCGCACCGCGACGAGCGCGGCGACGGTGCAGATAAAGCCGTCGACCAGCACGGCTACGCCTTCCTGCGCACAGGCCAGATACGCGCCGACCAGCGCGGCAATCTCGAACCCCCCAAGGTTGAACAGTGTCTGCAACGCGTCACCACGCTGCGCGGCGTGCAACGCCAATGCGCGCTCGATCACTTGCGCTTTATGGCTGACACCTTCGGCATTCAAACCGGTGCCGGGGCCGGTCAGGTGCGCCACCGGGCAATCGAGCAACGCACAGGCGAGCGCACTGGCAGCGGTGGTATTACCGATGCCCATTTCGCCACCGATGAACAACTGCGTACCCGCCGCTTTGGCACGCAACACGCTGTCGCGACCGGCCAGCAACGCGAGTTCGCCTTGCGATTGAGTCATCGCCGAACCCTGAACGAAATTCGCCGTGCCTGCGCCGATATTCAAGTGACGCACTCCCGGCAGATTCAGCGTCGGCGTTACCGTGCCCAGGTCCACCACTTCCAGTTGTGCACCGAGCGTGCGTGCCAGCACGCTGATCGCCGCGCCGCCGCTGACGAAGTTGAGCAGCATCTGCCCGGTCACTTCCTGCGCAAATGCCGACACACCTTCAGCCACAACACCGTGATCACCGGCAAAGATTGCAATCCAGACCTGTTCAAGCGTCGGCTTCACCTGCCCTTGCAGACCGGCCAACTGCACCGCCACCGACTCGAGCCGCCCCAGAGAGCCGGCTGGTTTGGTCAATTGCTGTTGCCGTGCTGCCGCTTGTTCAACGATATCGGCGTTCACCGGTTTGCACGGGCTCAGCCACCAGGCTTGGGTCATAAGGCAGGTCCTTTCAGGGTCAGGGGCAGGCCGGCGACGGTCAGGACGACACGCTGACAGCGCTCAGCCAGAGCTTGATGCAGCCAACCGGCTTCATCGACGTAGCGGCGAGTCAATTCGCCCAGCGGCACGACACCCATTCCGGTCTCGTTGCTGACAAAAATGATTTCACCCGGCAAGGACGCCAGGCATTCGAGCAGGGCGTCGCGTTCAGCGACGAGACGCTCAACGTCATCGAGCATCAACAGGTTGGTCAGCCACAGGGTCAGGCAATCGACCAGCAGGCAACGCTCGGCATTGGCGTTTTCGCGCAGGACGCGGGCCAGTTCCAGCGGTTCTTCGATGAGCGCCCATTGGGCAGGACGACGAGCGCGATGATGAGCGACGCGGTCATTCATTTCGCCGTCCAGCGGCTGGCTGGTGGCGATGTAGGTGACTGACAGGTTGCTGTCGGTGGCGAGCGTTTCCGCCAGGCGACTTTTGCCGGAGCGGGCGCCGCCGAGGATCAATTGGAGCATGGGAACATCCTGAAAATTATGCATTGAGGCCACCGGCCTCTACGCGAGCAAGCCCGCTCCCACAGAGACCGCGGTAGCCGAAACACCCTAGACCCCACAGAGCTGACGCAACAAATCGGTATCCAGATGCTTCTCCACCAGATCCGCCAACCGTTCGATATCGCGCTCGCGCAACCCGTGATAATCCACGTCCTGCACATCGCTCAGCCCCGCCCAGCGCAGCAACGCCGCACTGGCCGCCGGCGATTCGAACACGCCATGCAGATACGTACCGAACACCTGCCCATCAACACTCTGCGCGCCATCGCAACGACCGTCATCGAGCCGCACCGCTGCGTTTTCCAGTGCAGGGCCAGTGGTCACGCCAGCATGAATCTCATAACCGCTGACTTCGGCATCTTCCAGCGTCAGACGCCCGCGCACATTGCGTAATTGCTTCTCGGCCTCAAGCTGCGTTTCAAACGCCAGCAAACCGAAACCGGCACTGGACCCCGGCGAGCCTTCCAGCCCCAGCGGGTCATGCACCTGCTGACCGAGCATTTGCATGCCACCACATATCCCCAGCACTTTGCCGCCGTAACGCAAGTGACGGTTGATCGCCGTGTCCCAGCCGTTGGCGCGCAGATAGGCCAGATCACTGCGCACGCTTTTCGAGCCCGGCAAGATGATCAGGTCCGCTGCCGGAATCGCCTGCCCCGGCCCCACAAATTGCAGATCAACCTGTGGATGCAAACGCAGCGGATCGAAATCGGTGTGGTTGCTGATGCGCGGCAGCACCGGCACCACCACTTTGAGCACTTGATCGGCCTTGTCGGTCTGGCGCTGGTCGATGCCGTCTTCCGCCTCCAGATGCAGATCCATCACATACGGCAACACGCCGACCACCGGTTTGCCGGTGCGCTGCTCAAGCCAGTCGAGGCCTGGTTGCAGCAAGGCGATGTCACCGCGAAAACGGTTGATGATGAAGCCTTTTACCCGCGCCTGCTCGCTCGGCGACAGCAACTCCAGCGTGCCAACCAAATGAGCAAAAACACCACCGCGATTGATGTCGGCAATCAGCAGCACCGGGCAATCGACCGCCTCGGCGAACCCCATGTTGGCGATGTCGCCAGCGCGCAGGTTGATCTCCGCCGGCGAGCCTGCGCCCTCGACCATAACCAACGGGTACGCCGCGCTCAATCGTTCGTGCGAGGCCAGCACAGCCTTCATGGCGATGGCTTTGTAGTCGTGATAGGCCACGGCGTTCATGCTGGTGACGGCGCGCCCATGAATGATCACTTGCGCGCCGGTGTCGCTATTGGGTTTGAGCAGTACCGGGTTCATGTCGGTGTGCGGCTCAAGAAACGCCGCTTGTGCCTGCACAGCCTGCGCCCTGCCGATTTCGCCGCCGTCAGCGGTCACCGCGCTGTTGAGCGCCATGTTCTGCGGTTTGAACGGCACGACGGCGACACCCTGACGGGTCGCCCAGCGGCACAGCGCCGTCACCAACGTACTTTTGCCCGCGTCGGAGGTGGTGCCCTGCACCATCAGGGTTGTCATTTCAATTCCTTGGTAAAGGCCTGCAGCGCCTGTTCGAGACGCGCTTGCTCAGCCGCGTCGGCAGGCAAGCCGAAACGCAGGCTGCTGTTGTGGGTGAAGAGGCGCAGAAGGATGCCGCGACGGGCCATGAATTCGTATAGCGCGGCGGCATGCTCAGTGATCAGCCACTGGAACAAGGCGCAACCGCCGTGGGGTTTGAAGCCGTAACGCTCCAGCACAAGGGCAAGCCTTTCACTCGCCTCGTCACTGCGAATGCGTTGCCGGGTGTGACCTTCAGTGTCGCGCAGACAGGCCCGACCCAACACCCGCGTCGGCCCGCTTACAGCCCACGGCCCGACTTGCTCGGCGAGCAATTTAAGCAACTTGCGCTCGGCCAGGACAAAACCCAGTCGCACCCCGGCCAGACCAAAAAACTTGCCGAATGAACGCAACACAATCAAACCGACCTGATGGGTATGTGCAGCCAGGCTCAACTGCGGGGTGTTGTCCATGAACGCTTCGTCGACCACCAGCCAACCACCGCGCTGGGCCAGCCGTGCATGCCAGTCGAGCAGCCGCGCCGGGCTCAGACTCAGGCCGGTGGGGTTGTTCGGATTGACCACCACCAGCACGTCAAGGTTGTCGATAAAGAAGTCGACTTCCTGTTCGAGCATTTCACGCACGATGTAGCCGCTGCGGCGCCAGGCTTCGGCGTGCTCGGCATAACACGGCGACAACACACCGACTTTGCCAGCCCGACGCAAGCGCGGCAGCAACTGGATGGCCATCTGCGAACCGGCCACCGGCAACACCTGCGAAGCGCCGTAATAATCGCACGCGGCTTGTTCCAGACCGTCGTCGGTCTCCGGCAATCGCGCCCAGGCTCGCAGCGGTATGTCGGGGATCGGAAACGGCCACGGCGCCAGACCACTGGACAGGTCGAGCCAGTCGGCTTCGGCAATACCGTAATCGAGAGCAGCCTTGCGCAGCCGGCCACCGTGCTCAAGCATAGAATTCAGCCCCCAGGCAAAGAATCAGCAGCCATAACCATACGCCGCGCTGAACCAATTGCCAGCCACGGTCGATGGAATCGGCATCGGCCTGAACGCCTTCGCCCAGTTGCGGACGCTCATGCAGTTCGCCGTGGTAAATCGCCGGACCACCCAGTTCCACGCCGAGCGCACCGGCTCCCGCCGCCATCACCGGGCCGGCGTTGGGGCTGTCCCATTTCGGCGCCTGGGTGCGCCAGCATTTCAACGCCAGCCGGGTTTTACCGAGCAGTGCGTAGGTCAACGCCACCAGGCGTGCAGGAACGTAGTTGAGTACGTCGTCGATTTTGGCCGCGCACCAGCCAAAACGCTCGAAACGTTCGTTGCGATAGCCCCACATCGCATCGAGCGTATTACTCAAACGGTAGAGGACAACGCCCGGCGCACCCGCCACAGCAAACCAGAACAGCGCGGCGAACACCGCATCGCTGCCGTTCTCCAGTACTGACTCGGTGGCCGCGCGGGCGACGGCGGTGCTGTCCAGTTCATGGGTCTGGCGGCTGACCAGATAACCGACACGCTTACGCGCCTCTTCCAGATCATCGGCGCGCAACGCCTGGGCCACCGGCTCGACGTGTTCGCCGAGGCTGCGCATGCCAAGGGCGCAATACAACGCAAGGATCTCGACAACCCAGCCCACATACGGCGCCCAGGACAATGCAGTGGCCAGCAAGGTCAGCGGCAGCACCGCGATCACCCACGCGGTCACGCCGTGGCTTCGCCAGCCCCGGCCACCGGCGTTGAACCGTTGCTCGATGCGCCCGGCAAAATTGCCGAACGCTACCAGCGGATGCCAGCGTTTCGGTTCACCCAGCAGCGCATCCAGCGCGACCGCGGCGACACTCAACAACGCCACACTCATTGACTCACTCCCCAATAATTTTCATACAGCAACTCATTGAGCGGACGCGCCTGCGCCCACCCTTCGAGTACCAGCATCGGCGCCGGATAGAATTCCTTAACCGGGCCCAGACACAAAACGGCCAAAGGCTTGGCCCCGGCCGGCAGTTTCAGCAGATCGGCGAGCGCTTGCGGCTCGAACAACGAGACCCAGCCCATGCCCAATCCTTCGGCACGGGACGCCAGCCACAGATTCTGAATCGCACAGGACAACGAAGCCATGTCCATTTCCGGCAGCGTGCGGCGCCCGAAAATGTGTTTCTCGCGATCATCCATCAGCGCCGCGACCAGCACTTCGGCGCAGTCGTTGATGCCTTCGACCTTGAGCTTCATGAACTCGTCACTGCGCTCACCGAGGGCCTCGGCGGTGCGGATGCGTTCTTCTTCTACGAGATTGCGGATCTGCCCGCGCAGTGCACGGTCGCTGACGCGGATGAAACGCCAAGGCTGCATCAAGCCGACACTTGGTGCTTGATGTGCGGCGTCCAATAAACGGCGCAGCAACTGGGGCTCGACGGTGCCGCCAGTGAAGTGGCGCATGTCGCGGCGTTCGGCGATGGCTTTGTAGACCGCTGCGCGTTCGGCTTCGGAAAATGCGTTGTCCGTCACGGCCTCTTCGCGAGCAAGCTCGCTCCCACATGGGTCGGGGTGCTTGCTCAAGAAACGCGATCCCCTTTGGGCGCGAGCTTGCTCGCGAAGGCGGCCTCGCGGTCAGGCAGCAATAGTGCAGCAATAGCCGCAGGATTCGACGGGAAGTAAAAATGCACATACGACGCCGTCATCCGCCCGTCCCGATAAACCGCCTCCGCACCACGCCCGCCATTCGGGCTCAGGCCTCGGGCAATCGGCGTCAATTCAGTCGTCGTCAGGGAATGGTGATAGGTGTGGCCGCGCAACGTGCCTTCCGGCAGATCAACCGCTTGCAGCGCCAATGCCGCCAGGCGTTTCTGCATCACCGCATCGCCTGCGAGCAAGCCGACCAGTTCGGCGCGACTGCCCTCAACGTCAGTCAACGAGTCGAGCAGATACAGCATGCCGCCACATTCAGCGAGCAACGGTTTTCCTGCCGCATGATGGGCGCGGATGGCATCGAGCATTGCGCTGTTCTGCGATAACGCAACGTGGTGCAGTTCCGGGTAACCGCCGGGCAGATAGAGGCTGTCGGCCTCTGGCAACTGCGTATCGCGGATCGGCGAGAAGAAACTCAACACAGCGCCCATCGCCCGCAACAGGTCGAGGCTGGCGCCATAGGTGAAGGCAAACGCTTCATCGTGGGCGACGGCGATTCGCACACCTTTTAACAAGGGCTCTACATTGATGACTTCAGGCGCGGCAAATTCCACGGCCGGTGGCAGCGCTACCTCGCAACTGCTGGCAAGCGCTTGTGCAGCGGCGTCCAGGCGCACATCGAGGTCATTGAGCTCACCGGCCTGAACCAGACCAAGATGACGGCTCGGCAATTCGATGCCGGTCTCGCGGGACAATGCGCCATACCAGCGCAAGCCTTCGGTCAGGCTGCCTTCGAGCAATTGTGCGTGACGCAACGTACCGACCCGGTTGGCCAGCACGCCAGCGAACGGCAGATCCGGCTGATATTTCGCCAAGCCCAGCGCCAACGCACCAAAGGTCTGCGCCATCGCCGTTCCATCAATCACACCCAGCACCGGCACGCCGAAATGCCGGGCCAGATCAGCGCTCGACGGCGTGCCGTCAAACAACCCCATCACGCCTTCGATCAGAATCAGATCGGCCTCGGCTGCGGCCTCCCACAGCAGACGACGGCTTTCCTGCTCACCGACCATCCACATGTCCAATTGATAGACCGGCGCACCGCTGGCGCGCTCGAGAATCATCGGATCGAGAAAGTCCGGGCCGCACTTGAACACGCGCACCTTGCGCCCTTGATTGCGGTGCAAACGGGCCAGCGCGGCCGTGACGGTGGTCTTGCCCTGACCGGAAGCCGGCGCGGCAATCAGTACCGCCGGGCAATGACGTGACTGATTCAAAGTTCGACGCCTTTCTGCGCTTTGATACCGGCCTGGAAGGCGTGTTTGATCATGCCCATTTCAGTGACGGTGTCGCCCATCTCGACCATTTCCGGCTTGGCGCCGCGCCCTGTGACAATCACATGCTGCATCGGCGCACGCGCCTGCAAGTCGCTGAGCACCTGATCGAGATCGAGGTAGCCGTGCTTGAGGGCGATATTCAGCTCATCCAGCACCACCAGGCCAATCGACGGATCGCGCAAAAGCTCGCGGGACACTTCCCAAGCGGCTTCGGCGGCGGCGATATCGCGCTGACGGTCCTGGGTTTCCCAGGTGAAGCCCTCGCCCATCACATGAAAGCGCACCTGCTCGGGGAAACGCCGAAAAAACAGCTCTTCGCCGGTGCTGTTGCGCCCCTTGATGAATTGCACCACGCCGCAGCGCATGCCGTGCCCCATGGCGCGGGCGAGCATGCCGAACGCCGAACTGCTTTTGCCTTTGCCATTGCCGGTGAGCACCAGCACCAGGCCGCACTCATCAGGCGAATTGGCGATACGTTCATCGATCACGGCTTTTTTGCGCTGCATACGCGCCAGATGGCGTTCGTCACGCTCAGGGGAATCAGTCATGGGGGAGCTCTCCGTTGAGGCTGGATAACGGCGGGCAGGCACAAGAATAGAAGGCAAAAAAGCCTGGCATCGCCCACCGTGATGCCGTTGGATGAATCAGGCCGGTCTCCGGGCTCATGAGCGGCGAATCGCCTGGCTGCGCGCCTTCCCGCTTTGAGCAGTGGCATTCGACGCAGTTTTCACTCATTTACCGTTGCGGGGGCAGCGCCGGGATCGTGGTTGCTCTTCGTTTGAAGACGACCCTCACCGGCTTCCCTGTTTCACTCTGTCGACAGGGGTCACAGAGCACCTGAAACAAGCCGCGAAGGTTAGAGGGTTGGGGGTGGAGCGTCAATTAAAGAGGAGGCTGTCGGGCGAATAACTGCCGTCGATCAATGATCTGACGCCAATCTTGTGCCACACTCTCAAGAGTGATATCAAAGAGCCACAATCTCACATCACACAAGAATAAGGTGAGCCACATGCAAGGCATGATCATCAGCAACCCGCGCCTGGAATTTCTGCGCCCGGTACTGGAACGCTGGTTTGACTGTATCGACCGCTACAACGCCGTGCGCGGCGACAGCGACACACCCTACTGGCATGACGAGAAAGCCAATCTCGGATTGCTTTCCGCTGCGGCCTGGATGGCCGAACTGGTGACGCTAGAGCAGACCGCTACCCGCAAGCAAAACGAGGATGGCGAGCGCAATGCCCGCGCCGACCTGTTCCTGGCCGGCGCCGAAGATCGCGCGTTCATTCAAGCCACCCAGCGCTGGCCACGCGTGAACAATCTCAACCTGACCCAAGCCCTGCTGGAGATCACCAGCGACGCCAAACGCATCAGTTTCGCCAGCGACCTCAAGCTCGGCTGCCTGTTTGTCGCCCCGCAAAAAGCCCAGCACAGCGCCACCCCCGAAGAACTGCAGGACATGGTCGACGACCTGCAAAAAGAACACACCTGCGCCGCGGCCTGGTATTTCCCTTACGCCTATCGCAAATTGCGCAGCGATGCTGGCAACTATCACCCGGGCATTGCCGTGCTCTTCAAGGAGGCCCGCGGCTAAGCGGTTGAACCATCGGGCTTGCGCGTGCCTCTATGATTACGAATGCATTCATAGGGAAGATCAGCAATGCGCAAGACCCAGCTCGCTCTCGTTATCGCGCTCGCCGGGGGGCTCGCCGCCTGTGGTGAATCCTCAAGCCTTCAAGTCTCCGACGGCACCGGCCCGTCACCGAAACTACCCGAACCCAACAAAACCCTGATCCCAACCGTGAATATCGCCCCGGCGGTCGGCTGGCCAGATGGCGCAAAACCGACTGCCGCGGCAGGCACGCAAGTGGCGGCATTCGCCGAAGGTCTAGACCATCCGCGCTGGCTTTACGTGCTGCCCAACGGCGACGTGCTGGTGGCGGAAACCAATGCTCCGCCCAAACCTGACGACAGCAGCGGCATTCGTGGCTGGATCATGAAGAAAGTCATGGGCAAGGCTGGCGCCGGCGTACCGAGCGCAAATCGCATCACCCTGCTACGTGATGCCGATCACGATGGCGTGGCTGAGACGCGTACGGTGTTTGTGCAAAATCTCAACTCACCGTTCGGCATGACCCTGGTCGGCAATGACCTGTACATCGCGGACACCGATCGCCTGCTGCGCTTGCACTACGAAACTGGCGCAACAGAAATCAAAACGCAGCCGATCAAGGTCACCGACCTGCCGGGCGGCACGCTGAATCATCACTGGACCAAAAACGTCATTGCCAGCAAGGACGGCAGCAAGCTGTATGTCACTGTCGGTTCGAACAGCAACGTCGGCGAGAACGGACTGGATAGAGAAGAAGGTCGCGCAGCGATCTGGGAAGTGGATCGGGCCACCGGCGATCACCGGATCTTCGCTTCAGGCATCCGCAATCCCAACGGCCTGGCTTGGGAGCCAAGCAGCGGCGCATTGTGGACCGCAGTCAATGAGCGCGACGAGATTGGCAGCGACCTGGTGCCGGACTACATCACCTCAGTCAAGGATGGCGGTTTTTATGGCTGGCCGTTCAGCTATTACGGGCAGCATGTCGATGTGCGCGTCAGCCCGCAGAATCTCGACCTGGTGGCCAAGGCCATCGTCCCGGATTACGCCGTCGGCCCGCACACCGCCTCACTGGGCCTGACTTTCGCCGAAGGCAACACACTGCCCGCGCAATTCAAGGAAGGGGCGTTCATCGGCCAGCACGGCTCTTGGAACCGCAAGCCGCACAGTGGTTACAAAGTGATTTTCGTACCGTTTACCGGCGGCAAGCCGAATGGCAAACCGGTGGATGTGCTGACCGGTTTCCTCGACAAGGACGAAAACGCTCTGGGTCGCCCGGTAGGCGTGGTGATCGACCAGCAAGGTGGCTTGCTGGTGGCCGATGATGTGGGAAACAAAGTTTGGCGGGTGTCTTCCGCTCAATAAATCAGGGGCGACACATAATAAATGTGGGAGCGGGCTTGCCCGCACCCACATCTCTTTTCCCAGCGCTACGGGTTATGCGCCAGATGCTCAGGCTGCAACACCCGCTTGGCACTCAGGTACGCCTTCTGCCAATACGCTTTCGACAGGCTATCGAGCTTCACCGTACCGCCGGTAGCCGGCGCATGCACGAAACGCCCTTCCCCGACATAAATCCCCGCATGACTGACCTGCGAGCCGCCATTGGTGGCGAAGAAAATCAGATCGCCTGTCTGCAAGCCTTCTTTACTGACATTCGGCGCCTGCATGACGATCAGTTCGCGGGTAGAGCGCGGCAGAGAAATACCCGCTGCATCACGATAAACAAAACCGATCAAGCCACTGCAATCAAACCCCGAATCCGGGGTATTGCCGCCCCAGCGATAAGGCGTGCCGACCAGGCCAAGCGCGCGGAACAACACGTCGTCGGCAGCAGGTGAATAAGACTGAGAAGGGCCGAACGCTACCGGAGCGCGAACAACCGGCGCAGGTGGTGGCGTGCGACTGGCGCAGGCGCTGAGCAGCGCTGCGAAAAACATCATTGCAAGGCGGGCCGACATGGTCATAAGCAGAACATCCTGATCTGGCTGCGGCTTTCTCTGCCGGATGGACAGAAAACAAAACCGCCTGCGTGAACACGCAGGCGGTTTGCCATCAATATAGGATCAGATTCTAGCGGCTACACGACAAACTTCAAGTAAGACTTTAACTTCACCTTGTAAAGTTTAGGTCTACTGCGTTGCCGATGGCAGATTGTCGCCGCGAATGCAGCGACAAAGGGCGGTATTACTTGCGAGCGGTGACCACGGTCGGTGCCATCGCGAGCGCGCGCTTGGCCTCGATGAAGGTCTTGCTCCAGTAGCTGTCACCCAGGTTATCGATACGAACACCACCGCTACGACGACTGCTGGAATGAATGAACTGGTTGTCACCCAGGTAGATCCCGGCGTGACTGACACGACCGCGACGACCACTGGTGGCGAAGAACAGCAGATCACCCGGTTCGAGGTTGCTGCGCGATACCAGCGGTGCGTCAACGTTGATCATTTCGCGGGTGGAGCGAGGCAGATTCATGCCAGCTTCTTCGCGAAACAGATAACCGATGAAACCACTGCAGTCGAAACCAGCCTCCGAGGTACCGCCAAAACGGTAACGGGTACCGATCAGGGACATGCCGCGCTCAAGGATGCTGTCGGCCAGAACTGGCAACTCATAGGGCTTCTTGTTGAAGTCAGAGAGTTCTTTTTCGGTATCCAGCTCTTCCTGGTAAATAACGGAAGACTGGGCAGTAGCAGAATTTTTAACCTGTTGTGACTGCTCTTGAACTGGAGAATGAGCAGCGCAACCGTACAACAGGGTGACGAGTGCGAGAGGCACGAGGGGTGCGAAGCGCTTTAGCATGGGCACGACCGTGGCTGGTAGTTGTAAAGAAGCCGAGACTATGCCCGCTATCGACTTCATTTGCAAATTCAATCGATCTTTTTGTGACTTCCCGGTTTCTCGTTTACATCTAAGCGCTTAAGCCCATTTGAAACGAAACGCGGCCTGCACAGCCTGCAGGAAAGCGGATTTTCTGGCGCCTGAAATATACCGAGACCCAATGAAACCCAAGGCTTTACCAGCCCAAGGTTTCCTTGAGGAAAGGAATGGTCAGCTTGCGTTGAGCCTGCAATGAGGCCTGATCGAGTTGCTCGAGCAGATCAAACAGCGCGCTCATGCTGCGAGTGCCGCGAGTCAAAATAAAATGTCCGACCTCATCCGTCAGGTGCAGACCGCGACGCGACGCACGCAATTGCAGCGCACGCAACTTGTCTTCATCGGAGAGAGGACGCATCTGGAAAATCAGCGCCAGGGTCAGGCGTGATTTCAAGTCAGCCAGTTTCACTGGCAGCTCACGCGGAGAGGTTGAAGCGGCAATCAGCAAGCGCCGACCGCTGTCACGCAGACGGTTGAACAGATGAAACATCGCCTCTTCCCAGTCAGCCTTGCCGGCAATGACCTGCAAGTCATCCAGGCAGACCAGTTCGTACTGCTCAAGGTTGTCGAGGATTTCGACGCCACGATCCATCAACTCGGCCAACGGCAGGTACACCGCAGGTTCACCCATCTGCTCGAATCGCAAGCAAGCGGCCTGCAACAGATGCGTACGCCCTACGCCGTGTTTACCCCACAGGTAGATCAGGCTTTCTGTCCAGCCGGCGTCGGCTTCGCATAGGCGCTCGACATAGCCGAGTGCAGCGGCATTGGCGCCTGGGTAGTAGTTGATGAAGGTGGCGTCGTCGCGCAGACGCACACCTAGGGGCAGCTGAATCGGTTTCATGCTGACTGAACAGTTCTCAAGGAACCGTTAGTGGCCTCTGTGTAAAGTTTGCGAAGTTTATACCCGTGAAGCTGAGCGCACAATGCGACAGAGTCCAAGCAAAATCAAAGGTTTGCGTTAACGCATTGGTTTTATGACAGATTCTCTGACGCGGTCAGACCCGTATCACCCGCAAGACACGAGCCAACCCGGCGATCTGCCGGGTCGCCCGTCTCGATCACAGCTCGAGTTCGTCCACGCCACTATAAATGTCGGAATCCTTGTACAGATCGTGCACATGTCGCACCAGCACCATGATCACGGCCGCTACCGGCAACGCCAGCAGTACCCCGGTGAAACCAAACAACTCGCCGCCGGCCAGAATCGCAAAGATCACTGCCACCGGGTGCAATCCGATCCGGTCGCCCACCAGCAGCGGCGTCAGCACCATGCCTTCCAGCGCCTGACCAATCATGAATACCGCGACGATCCCGACCATCGGGTACAGATCCCCTCCGAACTGGAACAACCCGGCAATCAGCGCCGCACCAATGCCAATCACGAAACCCATGTACGGCACGATCGCCGCCAGACCCGCAATCAGACCGATCAACAGCCCCAACTCCAGACCGACGATCATCAGCCCAGCCGCGTAAATCACGCCCAGCGCCAGCATCACCAGCAACTGACCGCGCATGAATGCCCCTAGCACCTCATGGCATTCGCCTGCCAGCGTTACCACGCGCTCCTCACGATCACGCGGCAGCAGGCTGCGAATCTTGGCCATCATCAAGTCCCAGTCTCGCAGCAGATAGAAACCCACCACCGGGATCAGCACCAGATTGGCCAACCACCCAATCAGCGCGAGCCCCGAAGCCGTCGCCTGACTGAGCACCACACCGACAATGTCACTGGTCTGGCCCATGTGCTCGCTGATGGCCGCCTTGACCTTGTCGAATTTCCAGAAGCCATCCGCCAACCCCAGCTTCGACTGCGCCCATGGCACCGCCGTGTGCTGCAACCAGTCCAGCATTTGGGGGGTCAACTCATACAATCGCAGCATCTGTTTGGCCAGCATCGGCACCAACACCAACAACAGCGCCGTCACGATGAGCGAGAACAAGGCAAACACGGTGATTACGCCCCAGGTTCGGGACAGCCCGAGCTTTTCCAGTCGATCCACCAGCGGATCGAACAGATAAGCGAGCAGCAGCGCCACCAGAAACGGCGTGAGGATCGGGTGCAGCAACCACACAAACGCGCAAAGCAGGACCACCCCACCGAGCCAGAACCAACGCCGCGTATCGGCCATTTACCACTCCTGCTTCTTCTATATAAGGAAAGACTTACCAGCGAAACCGCAGAGACGGCGCCGCAGGTGTCGGGGCCGGAGCAGCAACCGGCGCTGCACCCTGGACCGACGCTTGCGGCGCAGCCACAGGCACTGGCGCTGCGGCCGGCAACTCCTGCAACTTCGCCAGCGACAACTGAGCACGCAACTGATCGACACTGCCATTGACCCGATAGACGATACGATCGCCATCAACACTCTGCAGACGCACCCCATACGGCTCGAGCACCCGCAACAACGTCGCATAGCGCTCCAGATTCATGCCCTGCACCTCCAGCGTCTGCTGACCTGAAGTGCCGGGCTTGACCACATAACGCGGCGCCAGTCGCTCGGCAACCGCCAGCATCACGGCATCGGCCACGGCGGCCTGATCGGCACCCTGCACGCTCCCCGCGTCTTTTTGATCGGCCATCCACAAGTGCCATTTGGCCTGCCACTGCCCGCCCTCTTCACGGGCATGTACTGCCAGCAAGGCGTCAGCATTGTAGCGTTCCGAAGCGTCCTGCAATGGCGCCGGATCAGAGCCCTCCAGTACTGGCGCGCTAGCAACCAATTGTTCGCTGAGGTCCGCCAGCGGCAAACGCAATGGCAAACCGCGATGCTGAGCGGCTGCACGCAGCGGCGCAGCAGCGGCCTGACCATCACCGACCAGACTCGAACCCTCGGTCGAGTCACTCAGCCACCAACCCAGAATCGACGGCCGACTGGCCCCCCACAGGGATAACCCGGCGCGGCGCAAGGCCTGCTCGGTGGTATTGGGGTCGAAATCGACTTTCAGCACCTCAGGTGGACCGGCATCAAAGCCGAACCGGGTGATGATCTGCTGCGGATCTTTCCTGATCGGCGCCAACCCGGGATTTTGCGGGGCTTTAGGATCACCGGTCAGGCGCAACACCAGGGTGTCCAGCGCGGCCTGGGTCGCGCGATCACGCTCTTGCGGCGCTTGGCCGCTGACCGGCTCACGCACTTGATAAAGGCCTTTGAGGTTTTCGGCATGACTCGCCAGGCTGACCACAGACAAACAGGACACAAACAACAATTTACAAAAACGCATGGAAAATTCCCGTCGACAGGAGCGGCTGGAACAGGCCGCGTGAACCGATTGAGCAAGGCTGTGACCACCGGCCGTTGCAAAACATTCACACAGCGGCGGTAAGTTTTTGCACAGTGATAACGATAGACGGTTAATTGCAACACCTTATACAGGCACCCGGACGGCTCAATTGCAAAAAATTTCGGCCGATATGCCCCTGCCCGTCGGTGCGAGGATGGCCGCTGCCCCTCAAGCCTGATAAAATCGCGCGCCTTCGCAGACCGGCAACAGCCGGGCACCTCGAAACTCGCGTGAGGCAATCGCCCCATCGACTTCGGCGTTCCCGCTGAACTCGGTCGTTACCCCTGAATCCCCCCTAAAGGCCTGGATCATGAGCAAGCAACCCTCCCTGAGCTACAAGGACGCCGGTGTAGACATCGACGCCGGTGAAGCATTGGTCGAACGCATCAAGAGCGTCGCCAAGCGCACTGCGCGCCCGGAAGTCATGGGCGGCCTGGGCGGTTTCGGCGCCCTCTGCGAAATCCCGGCCGGCTACAAGCAGCCTGTGCTGGTCTCCGGCACTGACGGCGTCGGCACCAAGTTGCGTCTGGCACTGAACCTGAACAAGCACGACAGCATCGGCATCGACCTCGTTGCCATGTGCGTGAACGATCTGGTGGTGTGCGGCGCCGAGCCACTGTTCTTCCTCGACTACTACGCCACCGGCAAACTCAACGTCGAAACTGCAACCCAGGTCGTTACCGGCATCGGCGCTGGCTGCGAACTGTCCGGTTGCTCGCTGGTGGGCGGCGAAACCGCAGAAATGCCTGGCATGTATGAAGGCGAAGACTACGACCTGGCCGGTTTCTGCGTCGGTGTCGTGGAAAAAGCCGAAATCATCGACGGCTCGAAAGTCGCCACCGGTGACGCCCTGATCGCCCTGCCATCGTCCGGCCCGCACTCCAACGGCTACTCGCTGATCCGCAAGATCATCGAAGTGTCCGGCGCCGACATCGAAAACATCCAGCTCGACGGCAAACCGCTGACCGACCTGCTGATGGCGCCAACCCGCATCTACGTCAAGCCGCTGCTCAAGCTGATCAAAGACACCGGCGCCGTCAAAGCCATGGCCCACATCACCGGCGGCGGCCTGCTCGACAACATCCCGCGCGTTCTGCCAAAAGGCGCCCAGGCCGTTGTTGACGTGGCCAGCTGGACTCGCCCGGCCGTCTTCGACTGGCTGCAAGAAAAAGGCAACGTTGACGAAACCGAGATGCACCGCGTACTGAACTGCGGCGTAGGCATGGTCATCTGCGTGGCTCAGGAGCACGTTGAAGTGGCCCTGAACACCCTGCGTGAAGCGGGTGAGCAGCCTTGGCTCATCGGTCAGATCGCTGCCGCCGCCGAAGGCGCAGCTCAGGTTGATCTGAAGAACCTTAAGGCTCATTAATGTCCGCAACCTGTGATGTCGTGGTGCTGTTGTCCGGCACCGGCAGTAACTTGCAGGCCTTGATCGACAGCTCGCGGACCGGCGACAGCCCGGTTCGCATCGCTGCGGTGATTTCAAACCGCGCCGACGCTTACGGCCTGCAACGCGCCAGTGACGCGGGTATCGCCACCCGCTCGCTGGATCACAAGGCATTCGAAGGTCGCGAGGCCTTCGATGCTGCCCTGATCAAACTGATTGACGAATTCAATCCCAAACTCGTGGTACTGGCCGGTTTCATGCGCATTCTCAGCGCTGATTTCGTTCGCCACTATCAGGGTCGCCTGCTCAATATCCATCCGTCGCTGCTGCCCAAATACAAAGGGTTACACACTCATCAGCGCGCGCTGGAAGCCGGCGACACCGAGCACGGCTGCTCCGTACACTTCGTCACCGAGGAACTCGATGGCGGACCACTGGTCGTACAGGCAGTATTACCGGTAGAGTTGCACGACACGCCGCAGAGTCTGGCGCAGCGAGTTCACGTTCAGGAGCACCTGATCTATCCGATGGCGGTACGCTGGTTTGCCGAAGGCAGGCTGACGCTCGGAGAACAAGGTGCTTTACTGGATAGCCAGCTACTCGCGGCCAGCGGCCACTTGATTCGAAACTAGGAGATATTATGCGTCGCGCCCTGCTCTTCGCTTGCGCTCTGCTCGCCCTGCCTTTCGCGCAGGCAGCAGACCTTCAACCGTTCTCCGCCAGCTATACCGCCGACTGGAAACAGTTGCCCATGAGCGGCACCGCCGAACGCAGCCTGACCAAGGATGCCAACGGCGTCTGGACGCTCAGCTTCAAGGCATCGATGATGATTGCCAGCCTGAGTGAAAAAAGCACCCTGACCCTGGACAAGGACACCTTGCTGCCGCAGTCCTACCACTTCGAACGGGGTGGCCTGGGCAAAGCCAAGAAGGCTGACCTGGATTTCGACTGGAACAGCAAAATGGTTACCGGCACTGACCGTGGCGACGCGGTGAAGATCCCGCTCAACCGTGGCATGGTCGACAAATCCACTTATCAGCTGGCGCTGCAACATGACGTAGCTGCCGGCAAAAAGACCATGAGCTACCAAGTGGTCGATGATGGCGAAGTCGACACCTATGACTTCCGCGTGCTGGGCTCGGAAAAGGTCGACACCAAGGCTGGCAAGATCGATTCGATCAAAGTCGAGCGCGTGCGCGACCCGACACAAAGCAAGCGCATCACCGTCCTGTGGTTCGCCAAGGATTGGGACTATCTGCTGGTTCGCCTGCAACAGGTTGAAACCGACGGCAAGGAGTACAACATCATGCTCCAGGACGGCACGGTCAACGGCAAGGTTGTCAAAGGTAGCTGATCCAGCGCGATATTGAAGAGCCCCGCAAAGCGGGGCTTTTTCATGCCTGCAATTTGCGCAACAACACACAACCACTGTGAGCGGGTTCACCGTTGCGATCGGCTATCGAGTCATACCGAGAATTTGGCCACCATGGTGTTCAGATCCACCGCCAACCGCGACAACTCCTGACTCGCTGCACTGGTTTGATTAGCCCCCGCCGACGACTGCATCGCCAGATCGCGGATGTTCATCAGATTGCGATCCACCTCCCGCGCTACCGCGGCCTGCTCTTCCGAAGCGCTGGCGATCACCAGATTGCGCTCGTTGATCAGCGTAAACGCCGACGCAATCTCCTCCAACGCCACTCCCGCAGCTTTGGCCAACTCCAGTGTTGAACCCGCTCGCCCATTGCTCTGCTGCATCGAACTGACCGCCGAATCGGTGCCCTGCTGAATACCGCCAATCATCTGCTCGATTTCCTGCGTCGACTGCTGGGTACGATGGGCCAACGCCCGCACTTCATCGGCCACCACTGCAAACCCACGCCCGGCATCGCCGGCCCGCGCCGCCTCTATCGCAGCGTTAAGGGCCAGTAGATTGGTCTGCTCGGCAATTGAACGAATGACATCCAGTACCTTGCTGATGCCATGAACCTTCTGCGCCAAATCCTCCACCTGACTCGCATTATTGGTAACGTCCTGGGCGAGACACTCAATCGACGTCACGGTCTGGCGCACCTGTTCACGACCATGCTGGGCAATACGATCGGATTCGCGCGAGGCTTCGGACGTCGCCACCGCGTTGCTGGCCACCTCCTCCACCGCTGCCGTCATCTGATTGACCGCCGTGGCCGCCTGCTCGATTTCGAGACTCTGCTGATGCAGTCCGCGCGTTGCGTCTTCCGTGACACAACTGAGTTCTTCCGACGCCGAAGCCAACTGGCTGGATGACTCGGAGATATGCCGAATCGTGTCACGCAGATTGTGCTGCATGCTTTGCAGCGCTTGCAGGAGTCGCGCCGGCTCGTCCTTGCCTGCAATGTCGATCTCTCCAGTCAGATCACCTCCGGCCACCACTTGCGCCACGCCCAACGACTGCGCCAACGGCATCACGATGCTGCGGGTCAGTAACAACGCCAGGCCTATGGTGATCAACGCCGTGACGGCGATCATCACACCGACCCACACCCGCGAATTGATGAACACTAACCGTGCAGCTTCGGTAGCAAGATTGGCGTTGTGCTTGTTCAGTTCGACCAGTTCACGCAGGGTGACCGTGATGTCATCGGCCAACGGGCTCATCTGAGTGTTGAGAATCGCCGCCGCTTCCTCTACCCGACTCTGTGCGGACAACTGCATCACCTGCGCCTGAAACTCCAGGTACTTGTGCTCGGCAACTTTGAAACGATCAAACAACTGACGCTCCTGGGGCAGCACGATCAGCACGTCATATCGTTGCTGAGCTTCACCGAGCACGCCGCGCAACTCATTGAGTTTGGCAACATTCTGCTCAAGCGCCTGCCGATCACGGTCGATCAACAGGCGCATGGTCAACGCCCGCAGGCGAAGCATGTCCTGACTCATCTCGCCGACGGCCATCACGCTCGGCAACCAGTTTTTATCGACCTCATCGGACTGGGCACGCATGTTGGACATTTGCAGCAAGGCGAACACCCCCAGGGCAAACACCATGAGGGCCAACAGGCCAAAACCCAATCCGGCGCGCGGGGCAATATTGAGACTACGGATACTCATTGCTCTGGTTCCTTCCTTCCAAAAGCGCTGCATCAACCCTGCAGCTGGTTGCTCTAGAAGGTATCGGCCCGGCGGAAATTTGCGTAAGACCAAAACGTGATATCAAAACGCCTTAATACTCCGAACACGCGGCATTATCGATTCAGCGTGGTTTTAGCGGATTTGAGCTCCGTTCGTGGCAAGATCGCCAGGAAGTTGTCCTTTGCGACTTTATGGGCGACGTCTTCCGGTAGCGCATCGAGAAACGGTTTGAAGCTGTGCATTTCCTGACCGAGCCTGTTGAATCGCCCGACCACGTCCGAACCGAGCATGAAGCGCTCCGGATAACGCTCTACCAGTGCCAGCCATACCGGGCGAGGCTTCCCCTGCGCATCCAGCAGATACGGAGTGAGCATGGTCCAGGACAGATCGATGTAGAGATTCGGATAGGCCTCAAGCATCCGCGTCAGGGTCGCAAGCAGGAATTTCAACTGTGTCTGATGCCGATGAATCTCGGCGCTTGTCCCCGCGTGCGCCCAGATAAATCGGGTGTGCGGATGATTACGCAGCGGCTCTTCGATTTCCCTCAGATAAAGCGGATTTTTCTCACGTTTGGAGGTGATGTTGGAGTGCAGCATCACCGGCAGATCGTTTTCCGCCGCCAGATGATAGATCCTGGTCATCGCTTCGTTATTGGCGCGTGGCGTGTCACCAGACGTCAGCGCCGTCAGATCGTCATGGCGGGTGAACACCTCGCCGATGCCCTGCCATAGCCCCGGGTACAGATCGAGCATGCGCTGGATGTGCGCAGCAGAGTTTTTGTCGTTGGGGTTGAAACCTGAAAGAAAGGGATGGAAAAAGGGGCGTTGTTCAGGCGTTAGTTTTTGCACCGCATCTGCAACGATCACGTCGGTGGCGCTGTACCAATACGCATCGGCATCATCGCCGGCGTAATAACGCGGGCGTTTGGGTTCGTCTTCGTGCCACTTTTTGGCCACGGGAATACCGGAAATCATCACATGCTCGACGAAGTTGTCCTTCATGGCTGTCAGCAGTTTCGACATGCCAGCCGTTTCCTGGAAAAAATCCACGTAGTGCAGGTGCGCGTCGCTGTAGGTGTATTCGCGGGCACTGGCCGAACTGGCAAAGGCCAGAAGGCAGGCAAGACTCAAACGATACAGGGACACAATTAATCTCCAACAAGTAGGCATAACCTAGACCCCGCCCTGACGACAAGGGTTCATCCCGCAGGAAAGTGGAACGCGTGCCGGTGGGAATGCTCTATAACTGCAAGGTCTTTTTTGATCGAACGACTTTTCCTACTGCCAGTGAGGTTCCCATGACCGTTACCGTCAATACCGTCTCCGCTGAAGGCTTTCGTCACACCGTAAGGATCGATGACCACGAACTGTTTGCCGACGCACCGAAATCTGCCGGTGGCGAAGGCTCGGCCCCCGAGCCGCATGATTACTTTGACGCGGCTCTGGGGGCCTGCAAGGCAATAACCCTGAAGATGTACGCAAAGAAGAAAGACATCCCGCTGACGGGCGTAGGTGTCGACGTCAAACGCGACAACAGCGAAGAACAAAAAGGCAAATACGTCTTGCACGTCACACTCACCCTCAAAGGCGTATTGACTGACGCCCAGCGTGAAGAACTGCTGCGCGTTGCCGACCGCTGCCCAATCCACAAGCTGATGACCACCACCGACGTGACGATCGAAACCCACGCGCCACAAGGCTTCGACAGCCAATAATCAACACGCGCGCTGCGGCGGGTTATGCTCTGCACATCACCCGCTCAGCCTGGAATGCACCATGGACACGCAACCTCTGATCATCCGCGCGCGCGCCGAAGACGTCGAAGGCCAGCCGATTCTGCGCCCACTGCCGTCAGCCAAATGCCGCAGCGTCGGGCCTTTCGTGTTTTTTGATCACATGCTCGAGACGATTTATCCGACGGGCAAAGGCATGAACATCCGACAGCATCCGCACATCGGCCTGTCGACCCTGACCTATCTGTTTGAAGGGCAAATCCAGCACAAGGACAGCCTCGGCTCCGATCAGGTGGTCAGCGCTGGCGATGTCAGCTGGATGACCGCTGGCAGCGCCATCGCTCACGTCGAGCGCACACCCGAGCCGTTGTGGAAGCAAAGCTTCACCATGCACGGTTTGCAGATCTGGCTGGCCTCGCCCAAGGATCATGAGCAAGGCCCTGGGCATTACAGCCATCACCCGGCGGCGACGCTACCCGTCAGCGATAACCTCGGCGTGCAGATAAGGATGATTGCCGGGTCAGGCTTTTGTCTTGAATCGCCGGTACCGGTGCTTTCTCCTACGCTGTACGCCGAAGTGAAAATGCAAGCGGCAACCACACTACTGATCCCGACCGAGCATCAAGAACGGGCGGTGTATGTGTTGAGTGGTGATGCGCAATTGAATGGCGAAACGATCGACCCCCATCTATTGGTCGTGCTCCCGCCCGGGGAAGAGATGAGCTTGTTTGCCGAGACTGATTGTCATGCTGTGGTGTTCGGCGGCGCCCCGCTGGACGGACCTCGGCGGATCAACTGGAATTTTGTCGCGAGCGATCCGGCAGCCATTGATGAGGCACGGCGCAAATGGGCGGCCGGGGATTGGCCGACAGTGCCCGGGGAAAGTGAGCGGATTGAATTGCCCTGAATCTTGTGTCGCTGATTAACCCTCTTCGCGAGCAAGCCTGTTCCCGCACTGGAACGCGTTCCAATGCGGGAAAAGAGGCCAGAACAGGCGCCGCCTGAATCAGCCCCTGAACACTTCATCCAATAAGTCATGCATCGACTTGAAGGCGCGCGCAGCGGTCTTCGCGTCGTACATCATCTTGCCCGGCACATTGGCGTGCGGATCGGTAAACGAGTGCACTGCACCGCCGTAGCTCAGCAATTGCCAGTCCACGTTCGCCGCGTTCATCTCATCTTCGAAAGCCGGCAATTGCTCTTTCGGCACCAAGGGGTCGGAAGCACCATGCAACACCAGCACCGAGCCCTTGATGTTCTTCGCCTCCGCCGGGTTTGGCGAATCCAGCGTACCGTGGAACGACACCACTGCCTTCACCGGCGCACCGGTACGCGCCAGATCCAGCGCACAACAACCGCCAAAACAGAAGCCGAACACCGCCAGCCTGGAAATATCGACCGCGGCTTCACCCTGCGTGTGCAACTGCTCGAACGCCGCTTGCATGCGCTTGCGCAGCAAGGCCCGATCATTTTTCAGCGGCATCATCGCCGCACCAGCCTGATCGGCGTTCTGCGGACGCACCGCCTGACCGTAAACGTCAGCGATCAACACCACGTAGCCTTTGGCTGCGACCGATTTGGCGACCTCTTCGGCGCCGGCACTGACGCCCATCCAGTTCGGCGCCATCAACAGACCCGGACGCGCGCCCTTATGATCGGCATCGAAGGCTAACCGGCCTTCAAAAGGCTGGCCATCAATCTGATAGACCACGGAACGTACAGTGACTTGGCTCATTTCTGACTCCTGATTTGTTAAACACCAGAATGAAAAAACCCGCCGAAGCGGGTTTTTTTTGCAACGTGATTAAACCGACAGTTCAACCAGCAGCTTGTTCAGACGGGTCACGTACGCGGCCGGGTCTTTCAAGCTTTCGCCAGCCGCCAAAGCGGCCTGATCGAAGAGGATGTGCGACAGGTCGCCAAAACGTCCTTCGTTCTGCTCGCCGTCGAGTTTCTCGATCAGCGGGTGGCTCGGGTTGAATTCGAAGATCGGCTTTGATTCCGGCACTTTCTGCCCGCTGGCTTCGAGGATCTGGCGCATTTGCAGGCCCAGGTCCTGTTCACCGATGGCCAGAATGGCTGGCGAATCGGTCAGACGATGGGACACGCGAACCTCGGCAACGGAATCGCCCAGCGCGGTCTTCAGACGCTCGACCAGACCTTCTTTGGACTTGGCGACTTCTTCTGCGGCCTTCTTGTCCTCTTCCGAGTCCAGGTTGCCCAGATCGAGATCACCGCGTGCCACGTCGACAAACGTCTTGCCGTCGAAATCGCTGAGGTAGCTCATCAGCCACTCGTCGATACGGTCGGTCAGCAGCAGCACTTCGATGCCTTTCTTGCGGAAGACTTCCAGGTGCGGGCTGTTCTTGACCTGCGCGTAGGTTTCGCCGGTGAGGTAATAGATCTTGTCCTGACCTTCCTTGGCGCGCGCCAGGTAGTCAGCCAGACCGACAACTTGCTCGCCGTCTTCGTCATGGGTCGATGCGAAACGCAGCAGCCCGGCGATTTTTTCCTTGTTGGCGAAATCCTCGGCCGGGCCTTCTTTCATGACCTGACCGAAGTTTTTCCAGAAGCCTTTGTATTGCTCAGGCTCGTTCTTCGCCAGTTTTTCCAGCATGTCGAGTACGCGCTTGGTCAGCGCCGACTTCATCGAGTCGATGATCGGGTCTTTCTGCAGGATTTCCCGCGACACGTTCAGCGACAGATCGTTGGAGTCGACCACACCCTTGATGAAGCGCAGGTACAACGGCAGGAACGACTCGGCCTGATCCATCACGAACACACGCTGCACGTACAGCTTCAGGCCTTTCGGCGCCTCACGCTGGTACAGGTCGAACGGTGCGCGGGCCGGCACGTACAGCAGCGAGCTGTATTCGAGCTTGCCTTCGACTTTGTTGTGGCTCCAGGCCAACGGGTTTTCAAAGTCATGGGCGATGTGCTTGTAGAACTCCTGGTATTCCTCATCCTTCACTTCGGTGCGAGGACGGGTCCACAGGGCACTGGCGCGGTTGACGGTTTCCCACTCAACGGCTGGCGGCTCTTCGCCTTCGGCTGCGGTGACTTCCTTCGGCAGTTCGATCGGCAGGGCAATGTGATCGGAGTACTTCTTGATGATGTTGCGCAGACGCCAACCATCGGCGAACTCGTCTTCCGCCGCTTTCAGGTGCAGGACAATGCGAGTGCCGCGCTCAGGTTTTTCGATCGTGGCAACTTCGAACTCACCCTCGCCTTTCGACGACCAGTGCACGCCTTCGCTGGCAGGTGTGCCGGCGCGACGGCTGTACACGTCAACCTGGTCTGCAACGATGAAGGCCGAGTAGAAACCGACGCCGAACTGACCGATCAGGTGAGAATCCTTCTTCTGATCGCCCGAGAGGTTTTTCATGAAATCGGCAGTGCCCGACTTGGCGATGGTGCCCAGGTGGGTGATCACATCGTCACGGTTCATGCCGATACCGTTGTCTTCGAGGGTGACGGTTTTGGCGTCTTTGTCGAAGCTCACACGGATTTTCAGGTCTGCGCCACCTTCGAGCAACTCAGGCTTGGCCAAGGCTTCGAAGCGTAGCTTGTCTACAGCGTCAGAGGCGTTCGAGATCAATTCGCGAAGGAAGATTTCCTTGTTGGAATACAGCGAATGGATCATGAGGTGCAGCAGTTGCTTCACCTCGGTCTGGAAGCCCAGGGTTTCCTTTTGAGTTTCCACACTCATGGTCATCAAACTCCAATCAGATGGCATTGGCCGCGACCCGAATGGTCTGCGGCGGGTTGTCATCAGAGTTTGGGGCAGTGTTCAGGATTTCAAGGGGTCATCGATTTTGAAGTGCGCACGGGCAGTGGCAATCGGTTCGTTTTCGGTGCTTTGCCATGCTGTGACCGCGACATTAGCGACTCGCCGCCCCTGCCGGCAGACCTCGCACTTGGCCCAAGTGTCGCGAAATTGCCCGGCTCGCAGGTAATCGAGGGAAAAGTCGATGATCTTCGGCACGCCCGGCGCACCGGTAAAAATCAATAAATGCAGGGCAGCGGCCAGCTCCATGAACCCGGCAATAACGCCGCCGTGGATCGCCGGCAATAAAGGGTTACCAATGTTGTCCTTGTTCGCCGGGAGCTTGAAAAGCAACTCATCACCGACCCGTGAGCATTCGATGCCGATCAGCCCGGCGTAGGGGATCAACTTCAGCAGCGGCGTGTAGTCACCCTGTTCGTGGGCCTGTTGCAGTTGATCCTTCAATTCATCACTCATTGACCTTCCCCCTTGATCGCACCGCCGAAACCTTTGGTGCCCCTGAGCCCCTTCCCCATACGCATGAACGTGCCAACGACATGGGCGATCGGCTGTCCGGGATCATCCTGATAAGCAAAGCCGCGAGCGAAGATCACATCGGTCGTTACCCGGTAGCATTGAGCGAAGCCATAAACATCTTTGCCGGGTTCAGCGGCGTGCATGTAGTCGATGCGCAGATCAAGAGTCGGGCAAACCTCGAACTCCGGTAGTACACACAAAGTGGACATCCCGCAGGCCGTGTCCATCAACGAGGTGATTGCCCCGCCATGAATCACCCCGGTTTGCGGATTGCCCACGATTTTCGGGCTGTACGGCAGGATAACCGTGAGCCCTTCGGTGGAGGCGCTGTGCACCTGCAAACCAAGAACCTGACAGTGACGCAACGCCGACAGAAATCGTGTCGCACGCTCAAAAACGGGGTGGTCAGCCATTTGATAATTACTCTCGTTAAATCCATTTGCCAGTAGTAGGAAACACAGCAAAAGTTCCGCAGCAAAACAAACTTATATATCTGAAACAAATGAGGAACTTAACCCTCAGGCGCGAGCTCTTAAGGCCAGTAGTTATTTTCCATAAGGAGAAACACCCCATGCGTAAGACTTTAGCTATTGCCTTGATGTTGACCGCGTCCCTCGGTCTCGCTGCCTGCGATAAAAAATCCGAGGACAAAGCTCAAGATGCCAAAGAACATGCTGAACAAGCTCAACAAGACATGAGCAAAGCTCAGGATAAAGTGAACGACGCAGCAAAAGAAAACGCCGAAGCCGCCAAAGATCAGGCGGAATCGAACGAAGCTGCGAAAGACGAAGCTGCCAAGACGCAATAAATCGCCTCTTGATGCAGAAAAAGAAAACCCGCCAAGTGCGGGTTTTCTTTTGCCTGTTACTTTTCGGTAATGCGCTGTTAAAGCAACACCGTTCTAAAAGTCGGACTAATCATCAATAACAACGAACACAATAAACCGATTCCCCAGACCAGACTGCGCAGTCGCGGCAGGTCAGCCAGGTAAAACCACAGGTAGATGATCCGGGCTATTACAAAAATGATTGCCAATGTATCGATCAACCACCCCGCCGTTTGCGTGGTATGCGCCATCAGCACGCCTACCGAAAACAACATGAACGCTTCAATACTGTTCTGGTGAGCCGCCAGCGCCCTGGCGCCGTAACCGGTGAGCTGCGCCTGCTGTTGGCGCGGCAGGTGATTGTTGTAACCACCCTGCTCTTTCATGGCCTTGGCCACCGGCATACGCGCGATGTAAATCAACAGCGCACTGATAAACACACACCAGAATGGAATACTCATCAAGCAGCTTCCTTGTTCGCCTCGGGGATGGGCGCCTGTGTAGGGGTATACACCATTACATCGAGGACGTCGGAATGAAATTCGCGGCGGTATAACACCACCACGACCCCGGCGCTCATCATCATGAACAGCCAGGGGCTGACGAACCACGCCAGCATGCTCATGCCGAAGTAATAGGAGCGCAGGCCAAAGTTGAACTGGTTGGCCGCCATCGAAATCACCCGCGCCGCCCGCAAAGCGAAGGCCTTGCGCTCCTGCTCCGAGACTTGTCGCTCACCGATCATGGGCGCCGAGCCCACCAGAATCGCCGCAAAGTTGTACTGACGCATGCACCAACTGAACGTGAAGAACGCATAGACGAACACCAGGGCCAGACACAGCAACTTGATCTCTGACATGCCTTGCGACGCCTGCTGCACCATCGGAATATCCGCCAGCAACGACACCGCACGCTCGGAAGCACCAAGCACGGTGAGAATACCGGCGAGAATAATCAGGGTACTGGAGGCGAAGAACGAGGCGTTGCGCTCCAGATTGCCGATCACGCTAGCGTCCGCGATGCGGTTGTCGCGCAGCAACATGCGGCGCATCCAGTCTTCACGATACAGGTGCAGCACGCTGGCCAGGCAAGCGGTGTCGCGAGCCTTCCAACTGGCGTATCGGGTGTAACCGCCCCAGCAGATGACAAACCAGAGTGCAGCGAGCAAATGGATCAGGTTAGCTTGGATGAACGACATGCAATTCCTTGTCAAATATGAGCACTTTATCGGGGGGAGCGGGTTTGCTCGCTCCCACCAGAATCGATGTAATCGTTCGACGTTAGCTCAGGAAAAAAGACACTGCCTGATGTTCATAAAAAATGCCCCGTATCGATTGATACGGGGCATTTCTGTTTAATCGCCCAAGACCCGCTTGTGGCGGGTCAGGAAACGTCAGGCAATGGCTTCACTACGCTTGCCCAGCACGCGATCGCAGATCACTGCAACCACCAGGGTCATCACACACGGCACCAGCCACGCCAGGCCCTGTTCACTCAGTGGCAGATGCGACAGTTGCGATGGCAGCCAGTCGGCCAGACCGGCGCCTTTCAGAGCGTCGATGCAGCCAAACACGAAGGACACCAGCATCACTGGGCCGATGATACGGCCGTGCTCATGCCAGAAATCTTTGCAGAAGCTCAGCGCTACCAAAACGATGCATGGCGGGTAGATCGCGGTCAGCACCGGAATGGAGAAGGCGATCAATTTGGTCAGGCCCAGGTTGGACACCAGCAGCGAGAACGCCGCCAGAATGATCACCAGCGTCTTGTAGGACAGTGGCAGCACTCGGCTGAAGTATTCGGCACACGCGCAGGTCAGGCCCACGGCCGTCACCAGACACGCCAACGAGATCAGCACCGCAAGGAAACCGCTGCCCAGGGAGCCAAAGGTGTGTTGCACATAAGCGTGCAGTACCGCAGCGCCATTGGTGGCACCAACGGCTACTTCGTGGCTGCCGGAACCAAGACGGAACAGGCTGATATACACCAGCGCCAGACCGACACCGGCAATGAGTCCGGCGATGATCGCATAACGGGTGATCAGCGCAGGCGACTCGACACCACGGGAGCGGATCGCGTTAACGATGACGATGCCGAACACCAGCGCACCGAGGGTATCCATGGTCAGGTAACCATTGATGAAACCCTGGGAGAACGGTGCAGCCACATATTCCGGAGTACCGCTACCGATATCTCCCGCGGGCAAGGCGAATGCAGCGATGCCCAGTACCGCCAGTGCAATGATCTTCAACGGCGCGAGGAAGCGACCTACGGTGTCGAGCAGACGGCCCGGATACAGCGAGATGAAGAACACCAGCAGGAAGTACACGGAACTGTAGAGGAACAGCGCCAGCGGGCTCTCGCCAGTCAGTGGCGCCAGACCCACTTCGAACGACACGGTCGCGGTCCGCGGTGTGGCGAACAATGGACCGACCGCCAGGTAGCAAGCGGCCGCCAGCACACCGCCGGCAATCTTGCCGATCGGGCTGCTCAACGTGTCCATTGCGCCGCCGACCTTGGCCAGCGCAATGACGGTGACCACCGGCAAACCGACCGCCGTGATCAGGAAGCCCAGTGCTGCCATCCAGACGTGAGGTCCGGCCTGC
The DNA here is from genome assembly GCF_963970495.1 of Pseudomonas sp. EA_65y_Pfl2_P78. Classification (NCBI taxonomy): domain Bacteria; kingdom Pseudomonadati; phylum Pseudomonadota; class Gammaproteobacteria; order Pseudomonadales; family Pseudomonadaceae; genus Pseudomonas; species Pseudomonas sp. EA_65y_Pfl2_P78. The sequence goes on from NZ_CAXAON010000033.1 coordinate 58,590, forward strand.
AAGCCGACGATCGGCGGAAAAATGATATTGCCAGCCCCAACGAACAGGGCAAATGTCATAAAACCAAGTGCCAGGATGTCCTGACCTTTCAAAACTTTCATTAAGGAAATACCACACTACTGAATCGGAATTTAGAGGGGGATTGCCCTGTGGGATTAGGGAAATGCTGTCGATCCGTATGGGACTGACCCGTATAGCGCGTTGCATGCCTTGTGGGCGGCAGACGCAAAAATGGCGGCTAGCCTAACGAATTTGGCTTACAAACGCACTGTTTGAGGGCGAACTATCCGATACGCGACGTTTCCGCGTCGCGTTTTTGCATGTAATTGGGTGGATGCCTATAAATAGCCACCATCGACTCAAATGCCAGAATCGAGTAGGAGACGGATTTACATCCGTCGTCCTCTCACACCACCGTACGTACGGCTCCGTATACGGCGGTTCAAATTATGCGATTAAGCCGAGTTATCGTATCCAGTATCGAGACCAGTCCGAG